>JADGFG010000130.1:0-6529 GCA_016743995.1 Kangiellaceae bacterium
TAGAATCTAAGAACAGTTATGGCCTGAATCAAATAACAAGGTAAAAATAGTACTTTTAATATGAGAGTACTTTGTATTTAATAGTGCTTTGTATTTAAGAGTGCTTAGTGTAAATGATAAGTAATTTTATTAATAAAAAAAGTCTTTTTTCCCGCGGGTAGTATGACTATTATTTCATCATCAATTTGCTTTTTAAGCAGCGCTCTGGCTAGCGGTGAGTCAATCGAAATATACTCAGGTTTAAAATCGAATTCGTCCGAGCCAACCAGGCGGTGAGTAACCTGGTTGCCTGTATCATCTTCCAGTTCTACCGTAGCACCAAAGAAAACCCTCGTCTGGTCTGGGGGAAGGTGTTCAATAACCTGCATTTCTGCCGTACGTTTTTGTAAATAGCGGATACGTCGATCCATTTCGCGCAACTGCTTTTTTCGGTATATGTATTCTGCATTTTCAGAACGGTCGCCTTCGGCTGCCGCTGCTGTAATAGCTTTGGTGACTTCCGGGCGTTGTCTTTTCCAGAGATCGGCGAGTTCATTTCTGAGTCGTGTGGCACCTTCCTCGGTAATTAATACTGAACGTTTCATCAGGTAGATTAATCTGTTTATTCTAAAAGCTCAGTATAACGGATCTATTTGTTCAGAGTCATTAAAAACCAGAAAATGGTGTTGCTGAAAGCGCTTTTTTGCATTCGATCACTTTAGGGTGAAATTGACCATAGCGGCTATTCAGCTCGGGTAATATTTTTTGCAGGCATTTTGAAGATTCTTTCAGATATTGACTGGCTGAATTTTCTGTATTAGTTTTATTCTGCTCTTTATTCTGCTCTTTATTCTCAGCCAGACTGTCGGTTGCGAATATCTGCAAAGCGATGCCAAAATAATTTCGGTATTCTATAGCGTAGGCTGGAGCGCTTGATAAATGCTGAATAGCGAAGTTTAAACTGTTGGTATAAAGAAAGGCACAACCCAGCTCTAGTTTTACTCTGTCGATAAAATGGTCGTTAAAATGATGGTTGTTGACGATTTTGTTCAGTGCCGTTCTGGATATTTTTCTCGTCAGTTTTATGAGTTCATAAAGTTGTCTGATTTCATTGTCAGGGTAAATATATCCATTGTTACTACTTGTTTTTTCTCGAGCATTGGTTTCCATATACATCTGAATGAATATTTCATATTCTCTAATTGTAGCGTTGAGAATATCCAGATATTTATTAGCACCTAAAATTGCGTAGGTATTGTCTGCTCGATATTCATTTTCAAGAATATTTTGTGAAAGGGTCTGGTTTATTTTTAGCAGTGCTTGATAAAACTGTTGTGCGATTGATGCCAGGTTTTTACTTTCTGATTTTTCAGAATATTTGTTTTTTGCAAACTGAAGCTGCTCTAGTCGAATTGACAGTCCTGTTTTTTCAATTAGAGAGAATACTTTTTGAAATATTCTGTCAGCATGGCTCGCATATTTTTTATTCAGTAGCTGAATGCAGATATCATGAAAATAGAGCAGGTAGTGAATATGCAGTTGATTTTTATTTTTAAGATAAAATAGTTCGTTCAATCCTTCCATGTAATATCGAAATGCTGTGTTAATATCATTTTCGACAAAATAATAATCAGCAAATTGAAAAGTCATTTTAATTGATTTTTCTTTGCCAATAACACCCTCCAGACAACTGGCAATAAAAATAGATTCAAATTCACAGATTCTGGCTGTGTTATGTTTACCAGAATCAAGAAAAATCATTGCCATTTTGTAATGAAAATTTAGACTGGACTCACATATTTTTTGTTTATCATCGTGAGTATTTTTAAGAACTTGTTTGTAATACATTTCTGCACAGTTAACTTGTCCGCTGTTAATTAATTTTTGACAGAAGTCAGCATAAAAATTGTAGAGTGATTCTAACTCAGACTGACACTCCAGTATATCAACACTAAAACTGAGTTTGTGAGGTGCTAGCTGTCCGATAATTAGCTGGCTGGCGTCAGCAAATTTATTCTGAGCAAGTAATTGTTCACTTTGTATCTGGCAGGCGGATAGCTGCTGTGAAATATCGAATGTTATAGCGCTTTGAGGAAGCTGATTTAATTGGCCTGTAATCATGATTAATTAAGCTGAAGCACACCTTTTCTGGTAGTGGAATTCAGAATTGCTTGAACAACCCGTGAAAGTTTTTGAATGAAGTTAACCGTCTATCAATGTCAGTGATAACACTGATGACATTAAAAAATTTGAGTCTATTAAAAACTGTTTTATTAATATGTCATGGAGCAATATAAACAAGGCTAATTTTCTAGAAGTTTTCTGTTAAAAACAAGATGATGATTGTAAAAAAGCTCATGTAAATTGCAAGTGCTATAGCGGGAATAGTCAACCGGAAATAGTCATATACCCAAACGCCTTGAAGATGCAGGAAACAGCAAGACTAAAAACCATCAGGTTCGAGGCATAGAAGGGAAGAACTAGTTACTCTAATTCAAGCTTAATAGACTGTCGCCTGGTTAATTTTGTTAATGATGAATTTTTATTGGTCAAATCTTGAACATAACTTAAACCTTGCTTCCAGATAATTGGGGGAACTGCCAAAAAACTCGACATTTAAAATGAGATTTGAGTTATGATTAATCAGGCTTTTCAATTGAATCTGAAAGTCAGTTTTTCTTATAAAAAGAAACCATGCTGTTAAAACCCTGCGGTTAAAATCATGCAGTTAAAACAGAGTATTGTTTAAACCAAACCTATTTAGAGAACCCTAGTGCAATTAAATAATTCTGCTTTATGGAAGACCTGTTCTTTTATTAATGGAGAGTGGGTAGTATCAGACTCAACGTACCAGATAAAAAATCCAGCAAATCAAGAGGTTATCGCTGATGTTTGCGAAATAACTTCATCACAGCTTGAGCAGGCTATTACTACAGCGCAAGTGGCATTAAAACCCTGGCAGGACAAAACGGTGGATGAAAGAGCTGCTTTGCTAAGGTCTTGGGAGCAACTTATATTAAATAACAGGGAAGATCTGGCGGCAATAATGACTCTGGAGCAGGGAAAGCCTGGTTCAGAAGCTGTAGGTGAGGTGGTTTATGGTGCAAAGTATATTGAATGGTACGCTGAAGAAGCCCGTAGAATTAACGGGGCAGTTTTACCTGTTAATCAGTCTGGACGAAGAGCGCTGGTGTTAAGCAGGCCGGTCGGAGTGGTGACTGCCATTACGCCCTGGAATTTCCCCGGGGCGATGATTTTAAGAAAAGCCGCCGCCGCATTAGCTGCGGGTTGTTGTTTTATCGTTAAACCTTCTGAATTGACTCCGTTATCTGCGTTAGCACTTGCTGAACTATCGCATAAAGCAGGTATACCGGCGGGTGTTTTTAATGTTGTTACCGGGAGTAATGCTCAGGCAATTGGTGAAGTGTTAACCATGCATCCATTAGTTGCTAAATTCAGTTTTACTGGCTCAACACCTGTCGGAAAAAAATTGCTTTCGCAATGTGCTTTTACGGTTAAAAAAACTTCTATGGAGCTGGGAGGAAATGCTCCATTTATCGCATTTGAAGATGCTGATATCAGTGCTGTAGTCAAAGGAATTATGGGAAGTAAATTCAGGAATGCAGGACAGACCTGCGTTTGTGCTAACCGTATTTTTATACACAAAAGCATATTTGATGAAGTTGTATCTCTTTTAAAAGATAAAGTGGAGTCACTTATTGTTGGGCCTGGAAGTCGACCGGATACTCACATAGGTCCCTTGATCAATTCAGAAGCCGTGGAGAAAGTCGAAGGTTTGGTTAATCTGGCGATAAAAGATGGCGCCAGAATTGTGACCGGAGGTAAACGAGTAAAAGGAGAAGGACATTTTTTTCAACCTACAATACTCACCGGTATTACGCCCGAAATGGAAATTTTTAACAGGGAAATTTTTGGGCCTGTTGCTTCTATCATTGTATTTGATAACGAACAGGAAGTTATTCAATTAGCAAATCAGACACCTTTTGGCCTTTGTTCTTATGCGTATACTCAAAATGCTACTCGTATCTGGCGTTTATCAGAAGCGCTGGATTTTGGCATGGTAGGCATTAATGAAGGGGTCTTATCAAACCCATCAGCTCCTTTTGGTGGGGTTAAGGAATCAGGCCTTGGGAGAGAGGGTGGCAGCTGGGGGATTAATGAGTATCTTGAGACTCGTTATGTTTGTATTGGTGGCATTGGGTAGTTCTATTCTGGCCGTTGATAAAACTTATATGAAGTATTATTTTAAGTATATTTGTATTTATAAAATGTAGTTCGGACTGATTTTATTATTTTTTATCGTTAAAATAATCATTCTCTCCTAAAAGACTTTGGGTTTGATGAACTATACTTAGTATCAAATCAATCAGCCCTCCAGTGGCACATATCATTATTAATGTAATGAAATCGGTTTGTTATTTTTGCTTGTTATTATTTCTGGCTTATTTTTCGCCTGCCCATTCGGGTATGCGATTTGAACACTATAATATAAAAAACGGTCTTTCACAAAATACGGTAATTAGTATTCTTCAGGATCAGCACGGCTTTATGTGGTTTGGTTCGCAAAAAGGACTCAACCGTTTTGATGGCTATGAAATGGATATTTTCTATCATGATAAAAAAGATGATAGTTCGTTAACCAATGATTATGTGCTTTTTTTGTTTGAAGATAGAGAGGGAACTTTATGGATTGGTACTCATTCTGGCGGATTAAATCGGTATAACAGGAACACAGATAGTTTTACTGCCTACACTCATGAACCGAAAAATCCTGAAAGCATCAGTAATAACAGAGTGACTTCTATTCTGCAAACTGAAAACGGCGAGCTATGGGTGGGTACCTATAATGCCGGGATAAGTATTCTTAATCTTGAAACAAATAAGTTTAGACATTTACAACATGAACCGGATAATCCAGCATCATTAAGTGACAACTATGTCAATGCAATGGTCGCTGATTCAGATGGCAATATCTGGGTTGCGACAAGTACCGGAGGACTTTGTAAATATGATTTTGATAAGGAACGCTTTGTTCATTATAAAAAAAGTATGGACAGAAGTAGCTTGTCAGAAAATAAAGTTCTTTCTTTGTTTGTTGATTCAAACTCTGTGCTTTGGGTGGGAACTGAAAATGGTGGCTTAAATCGTTATCATCCAGAACTCGATCGTTTTAGTCAACTGCTACATGATAAAGAAAATGATAAAACTTTAAGTGATAACTCTGTTCGAATTATTTCAGAGGATTTAAAAGGCAGACTCTGGATTGGAACTTATAATGGATTGAATATTTTAAATGCTGATCGTAGTCAGGTAACCCGTATTTTTGCCGATAACCTGGATGAATATTCGTTGAGCGGTAATGTTATCCAGTCAATTTATCGTTCCAGAGATAATATGATGTGGGTTGGTAGTTATACATCCGGAATTGATAAGTTTAATCATGAGACTGAAAAATTTCAGCATTTTTCACATAATCAGAATGTTGAAAATAGTCTAAGTTCAAATAATGTCTGGGATATCTATTACGATAGTCAGAAGCAGCTCTGGATTTCAACGGATGGTGGTGGGCTCAATCGGTTTGACACTGATACGGCCAGTTCAACGATTTATAGACATGATGTAAATAATAGCAATAGCCTATCAAGTAACAGAGTCTGGACAACAATCGAAGAGTCACCGAATGTCTACTGGGTTGGTACACGAAATGGTGGGTTAAATAAGCTAGATCTAAATAATAATAAGGTGACGCGATACTTGCATAATGAGAATGATCTATCCAGTCTGAGTCACAATTTTGTTATAGACTTGTTTAAGGATAGCAAAAATAATATCTGGGTTGGTACTTATGAAGGTCTAAATCTATACGATAGACAAAATGATAATTTCATTCGTTTTTTACACAAGCCCGGTAATCCTGACAGTCTGAGTTTTAATGGGATTTTAACCGCGTTTGAAGATTCTACGAATAATTTATGGTTCGGTACTTATGGTGGAGGCTTAAATCGATATATTCCAGAAACTAAAAAATTCGAACATTACCGCCATGACCCTGAAGATGATTCAACGATTAGTAATGATAGTATTACTTCGATTGTGGAGGATAGAAATGGCAATTTCTGGATAGGTACTTTAGGTACCGGTATCGACTATTTTAATCGAAAAACAGGAAAATTTAAACAATATGGAGAAGAAGAGGGATTATCTGACAGTTCAGCTTATGGTCTCTTAATGGCGGAAAATGGGGATGTATGGATAAGTTCGAATAAGGGAATTTCCAGGTTAAGTTTATCAAGTCTCAGGTTTACAAATTATGATATTGAAGATGGAACTCAGAGTAATGAGTTTAATACCGGGGCTTACATTAAACTTGACGAAGGAATGTTAGCTTTTGGTGGAATTAATGGTTTTAATATTTTCGATCCTCAGAGTTTTATTACCAGGCCAGCTAAATACCCAATATCAATTACAAAAATACGTGTATTTAATGAAGTGGTCTCTACTCGTGCTGGGACCCGTCATGAAGGAAAGG
>JADGFG010000130.1:6539-13431 GCA_016743995.1 Kangiellaceae bacterium
TCCTACCTTTTAAATAGTCTTTCTCTTTCTTATAAAGAAAATTTTTTCTCTTTTGAGTTCTCTACGCTGACTTACGCGTCGCCACATAAATTAAATTTTGCTTATATGCTAGAAGGCTGGGATGATAACTGGATATATACCAGTCATAGACTTCGTAGAGCCAGCTATACCAATATTCCTGCTGGTAGTTATCGCTTATTGATAAAAGCGGGAAAGAATAATCAATGGGATCAGTCAATCAAAGAGCTTCGACTTGTGATTACGCCTCCACCATGGAAAACCTGGTGGGCGTATGTTTTTTATCTGTCATGTGCTATAGCCGTTGGTTATCGATATCGTTATGTACAGCAGAAAAAGGTATTGTTTGAGCAGATGCAATTGGAAAAGGAAAAAGAGATTAATGTAAAACTACGAGAAATGGATCGTATTAAGGATGATTTTCTTGCAAATACTTCTCATGAGCTGAAAACACCACTCAATGGTATTATTGGTCTGGCTGAGTCGCTGGCTGATGGTGTGTGGGGTGAATTGTCTACTGAGGTAAATGCCGACCTCGAAATGATGGTATCTAGTGGGCGCCGGTTGTCACACCTGGTTAACGATATATTAGACTTTTCGAAAATGAATAAGAATAAAGTAGAACTTCAATATAAACTTGTTAGTCTATATGAAGTTGTTAACTCCGCAGTACATGTGTCGCGCGCGCTTATTAATAATAAGCCAATTAATATTATCAATGAGGTTTCTCCCAAAGTACCGCTGATTAATGTGGATGAGAACAGGTTACAGCAAATTTTGCTAAATTTAATTGGAAACGCCATTAAATTTACCCAAAAAGGCAGAGTGATTATTTCCGCACAACCAGAAGGAGACATTCAGCCGCAAGGAGGTAAGAAATCCATGATTATAGTGTCAGTGTCCGACACGGGTATTGGTATTTCTCAAAATCATCTGGAATCAATATTTAACCCATTTGAGCAGGCGGATAGCTCTGTGGCCAGGCAATATGGAGGAACTGGCTTAGGACTTTCTTTGACCCGGGAGTTGGTCGAATTACATGGCGGAACAATAAAAGTTCGTTCTAAGTTAAACCATGGCTCGGTATTCTCTTTTTCTTTACCCATACAGAGTTCGTTAGACAAACCTGAGAATCAATATTTAACGTCGGTAATTGCGCCACAAGTCGCAGTAATTGAGAGTACGAACGAAGATGAAATAATTGATTCTTCGTTAGACAACGAAATGGCGATAACTGAGGAGGAATTATTTTTAGAGGGAGCGGGTATGCTTGATGACTTAACGATGTCATTTGATACGCTGCATTCCATGTCTCGTATTTTGATTGTAGATGATAATGAAATTAATAGACGAGTAATCGTTAATCACTTGTTTGATCAAAAGTTTGACGTTTCTGAAGCGTCTGGTGGTTTAGAGGCTTTATCTGCAATTGAGTCAAATGATGCCTATGATTTAATTTTGTTGGATATCATGATGCCAAATATGTCTGGCTATGAAGTTTGTTCAAAAATCAGGGAGAATTATTCAATTCATGAACTACCTGTTATCTTTCTGACGGCAAAAAACCAGAAGACAGATATGTTTATGAGCTTCAATGTTGGAGCGAATGATTATATCTGCAAGCCTATTGATAAAGTGGAACTGATTTCAAGGGTAACTGTACATCTAAAGCTGTTAACCGTTAATCGTGCAATGAAATCTGAGATTATGAGAAAAAATCAGAACATCATAACGATTGGAGAGATTGGTCGTTTAATTACATCTGGTTTTGAGTTGGAAAGTTCTCTTCAATCGGTGTTCTCCAGTATTCAGGATTTAATGCCTGTCGACGGGTTAGGTATTGGGATCTATCGTCGAGAGAAATCCAGAATTGACTGGCTCTATAATATGGTTGGAGATAGTCAGTATAAATCTTACGTTAGTAATGCAAATAATAAGTCATTAATGTCTGTATGGTGTGTGAATCATCAGAAGGCCGTATTTATTAACAATGCAGAAAGCGATGTCGCAAATTATCTCTCTGCAGAAGGTCTGATTGAGGAAGAAATGAATTTCATAGGACATTGTCATCACGAATTTGAGCTAGAAAATGAGCATGATGAAAAGAAATTTCAGTCTCTGATCTATGTTCCCATTATTTCGAATGAAGAGGTGTTAGGGGTATTAAGTGTTCAGTGCTTTAGTCAAGAGCAATATAATCGCGAACACCTTGATATGTTAACATCCATTGTTTCATACGCTGCAATCGCTTTGAAAAATAGAAAAATGCACTATAGATTGCTTCAGGTAGAAAAAGAAAAATCCAGAGAAATAATTAAACAAAAGCAGATCGCCGAGTACGCAAACAAAAGAAAAAGTGAGTTTTTATCAACGATGAGCCACGAGATTCGAACGCCAATGAACGGTGTTATAGGAATGATCGAATTATTGCGAGACACTGTTCTCGATGGCAGGCAGCGATATTATCTAGACGTTATTCATCGCTCCGGCGAATCGTTAGTAAAAATCATAAATGACATACTGGATTACTCAAAAATTGAATCAGGAAAAATTGATCTGGAAATGATTAGTTTTAATCTTGAAGATGTTATTGAAGATTGTGTTCAGCTATTCAGTTCGATTGCGAACAAAAAGGAAATTGAATTTGTCAGCTGTATTCACCCCGATTGCCAGGTAAATTTGAAAGGTGACCCATCTCGATTACGACAGATATTATTTAACTTACTTGGTAATGCATTTAAATTTACAGAGAGTGGCTATGTAACATTAATGGTTAGAATGGAAAAGAATATGGAAAAGAAATTCTGTAGATTGAGATTCTCTGTTTCTGATACCGGCATAGGGATTGCGGCTGAGGCGCAAAAGGAGCTTTTTGATTCCTTTTCACAAGCTAAAAATGACATATCACGAAAGTACGGGGGAACTGGACTGGGGCTTGCAATATCTAAAAAACTGGTTGAATTAATGAAAGGAAAAGTTTCTCTGGTGAGTCACTTGAATAAAGGTTCTACTTTTGAATTCTATATAACCTGTCCGGTAACAGAGTCAACTCGTACAAAAGATAAATTAACAAATCACCTTAGTAAACTGCTGAAGAACAAAAAACTTGTTGTAGTTAGTCACGAGAATTTAGCAACAAGATTGTTGGAAATTCAACTAAGAAGATGGAGAGTGATTAGTACGATTGTCAGTGATGATTTTTCAAGCATGACACTTTTGAATATTAGTAAAATAAGAAGCATGTTTAAGCATTATGATGTTATGCTCGTTAATAGTAAGCTGAAAGGCGTGGTGGGGATTGATTTCATAAAATATATACGTGAACATGGTTTTGTTAATAAAAAAGTAATTCTATATCACAGTGAAAGTGATCCCGTTAGTGATACTGAATATGCGAAGCTAAATATATTCAGGACACTCAATAAGCCGATTGTAATGCGAGAGCTTGTTACGTGTCTTGCTGCTTGTTTTGAAGATAAAGATATGATTCGGTATCGTCTTACTGAAGAGCGAATTGATGGTAATGTTTCGTTGTCGCATCTTGATGTTCTGGTTGCAGAAGATAATCCAACAAATCAGATTGTTATTAAGGGGTTTTTGAAGAAACTGGGTGTATGTCCTGTCATCGTAGAGAATGGAAAGCTTGCTGTCAATGAAGTTAAGCAGGCAAAGAAAGCATTTGATTTTATCTTAATGGATTGCGAAATGCCTGAGCTTGATGGTTATGAGGCCACGCAACAAATCAGAGCCTTTGAAAGAAGAGAAAGAATAAAGCCAAATGTCATTATTGCTCTGTCAGCTCATGCACTGCAAGAGCATAAACAATCTGCATTTGATGCAGGAATGAATTATTATCTTTGTAAACCCGTTAACATGAAAGATTTATTAACGGCTCTCGCATCATTTGAATTAATAGGCAAGCAACAATACTCTCACGAAAGTAAAGAATAGTGACATAATGTTTCTTTAACTGGTATATAAAAATTCACCAGGCATCTGGTACGAAGAAATAGCCCTTTCCCCAAATAGTTTTTATTTTTCGTGGAGATGAAGAGCTATCATCAATCTTTTTTCTTATTCTTGATATCAGCACATCCATTGAGCGATTATGCCCATCATAGTGAAGTCCTCTGATCTGGCTGGTTAAAGTCTCGCGAGTGACAATTTCTCCGGAGTGAGTTGCAAGAAGCCAGAGCAAATTGAACTCGTTAGAAGTAATGTCAATGGGAATATTGTTAAGAGTTGCTCTTCTTGAGCTGGAATCAATGCTAAAGTTACCAAAGGTTAAAATTGTCGTGTCATAAGGTAACTGTTCGTTTTCTTCTCTGCTTAACAATGTTTTTATTCGTGTGAGTAAAGCTCTGGGTCTGACTGGTTTGGTGACAAAGTGGTCAGCACCAAGCTCTAGTGCCAGCACCTCATCAGTTTCATTTGTCCTGGCAGACATCATTAAAATTGGACGTTTATAATATTGACGTACTTCTCGGCAAATATCAAAACCATCCTTGATCGGTAGAGTTATATCGAGTAAAACCAGATGAGGGTTCTTAGATTTTATTAGCTGAATGGCGTGATCGCCACGGTAGACAACAGTAATTTTGTAATTGTGTGGTTTTAGATAGTCATAAATCCATTTGGCGAGAGAGCTATCATCTTCAACCAGGAGAATGTGCTTTTTTTCAATTGAATAATTGCTTATCATCAAAATAACCTCCAGTCAGAACGCCAGTGTTTGTTATTTTGATGATAGTTCCCATAAATCCAGGCAACTGTTACATGAATATGCGTGATTTCTTTTTGGCTATTTTTTTCTCGCAAACGATAAGTCTGGCTTTTTGCAGAATTGAATTTATAGTTGTACACTCCCTTATTTGCATTATTCCAACACTGTAATGCTTGTGTGCTATTTTCGATATATAGACAGTAAGTACCTCTATTTTTTATCGCCCATCGAAAGCTGATCAGCTTTTTACAGGTGTCATTTCTGTTGTTAACGACACATTCTTCTGGAGTTACCTGTAAAAATTGATGTGTTGTATTGCTTAGTTGACTAAACGTAGAGTTATTTGTTAGCAGAGTTGAATAGACTGCTTCAGGCTTAACATTATCATCAATGCTACTTAATATCTGAGGTTTGAACAGAAGCCAATATGCCAGTATCAATACGAATAAAATGGTTAGTCGTTTTAAATATTGTCGTCGTTTGTGAATCGAGCTGGTTTCATTGGACGAAATTGAATAACGTAATTTGTCTGTACAGATAAGCCAATAGAAGTAAAAAATATCTTTTTTCATTGCGTCTTCCCCGTTCTTAATTCAGCTTTATCAGGAATTAGTCATTTGACTTTTTACCTGTTGTCGGCCTGTTTTAATTATGATTGTTTTGTTTTTAGACCTGGTCTGACTCATCGATAGTGTGTTATCTGATACACCCATTTATTCTTTGTAAAGTCTCTCCTTCAAATTCAAAAATGGAAATTTGAATTAATATTTAGTTAGTCTGTGAATAACGCTTTACAGCTTTAATGTAGAAATATTCCTTGTTTCATCATTTTGTCGTAATTATCTGAGTTTTTGTGGGGGTCGTGTTGTATCTTGTGATTTGTCGACCTGGTTTTCCTTTCAATAATCAAATAATTAAAAATTAAGTCAAAAGTATAGAGTAAAAGCAATTTAAACTGAAAGTGTTGATGTAGTTTCTAGTTCGTTTAAACAGAACGGCATTCTATCAATTTAAAATCACAAAAAAAAGTAACAAAGTTCAATATTTAAGTAAATTTATTTGCAGGGTTTGCATTAAGTTTTACGAGGGATAACAATTTACTATTGTTATCATCAGAATAATATTTTCGGGACCCAATTCGTAATATCTTCTTTAATGGCTTGATTGATAGTTAGAATAAATTCAATAAATGAGTGCGTTTGACAGCATTGTGGACCTGGTAATAGCTTAGTATTGATTTTATAGGATTTACCGATAGATAAATTATATGGACTAGTTTGTTAAAATAGCAAAATTTATCTAGATTTATATCTAGCAGAGCATTAACTTAGTTATTGTAAAATAGTTATACATTGATTAATGCAGATACAATTTTTAATGATGAAAATATACCAGATTCACTGAATTGAATTGACAGTTATCATGTGTTTTTCTCCAGCAGGTTATATTTTCAAGTACTGCTGAACCTATTTGTGGTCAAAATTATTTAAACGGCCTCACGTCGATTTTTCTTTTGGGATGACTACCTGTATGTCTTCGAAAGCTATAGATTATACCGCGTTAAATAAGAGTTTAGGTATTTTATGAGTATGAAACCGATAATAAGTGATAACTACTTATCACTTATTATCGGTTTCATGTGAGTTAGTCCTTATTTTTTCGATCTTTTTAGTGACACTTCGATTATAAACCTCCAGGCTGTCACCAACCATGCCGACAAAATAAATTAACAGGTAGAAGAATTATGCGTGTACTGATTCTGGAAGATAATCATAATCTGGCTTATGGGCTAAAGTCGGCATTAGTTCATTCTGGATGTTCTGTTGAGGTGTTGCATGACGATAAACAGGAGGCTGGAATTCTTAAGTATAAAAATTATGATTTATTATTACTTGATTTGGGGGTGCCAGGACTTAATGGTACTGGGTTGTTACGTCGATTACGTCAACATAACAAAACATTGCCTGTTCTTATTATTTCCGCTCGTGATCAACTTGATCAACGAATTGAGGGTGTAGATCTGGCTGCCGATGATTATTTATGTAAACCTTTTGATCTTAACGAGGTCGTTGCAAGAGCAAAGGAACTTATATTAAAGAAGAGCCGGTTATGCTTGAAGGCTTGCTGATTGAATATTGCTTGAAACAGGAG
>JADGFG010000131.1:0-6459 GCA_016743995.1 Kangiellaceae bacterium
GGCTGAAGAAGATTATAAGAGCAATAAAAAACTGGTTGAACCGGTCGAGATGGAATTGCAAAAATTATTATTACCTAAAGATCCGAACGATGATAAAAATATTTTTCTTGAAATTCGAGCGGGTACGGGAGGGGATGAGGCTGCATTATTTGCAGGAGATTTGTTTCGTATGTACAGTCGATTTGCTGAAAAAAGTCGTTGGCAGATAGAAGTGATGAACGAAAATAGTAGTGAACAGGGCGGTTATAAAGAAATTATCTGTAAAGTTTCCGGAGATTCCGTTTATTCAAAATTGAAGTTTGAGTCAGGCGTTCACCGCGTTCAACGTGTTCCTGAAACAGAATCTCAGGGCAGGGTGCATACTTCGGCCTGTACCGTTGCAGTAATGCCTGAAGCTGATGAGCTAGATGAAATTGAAATTAATCCGGCTGATTTAAGAATTGATACCTTTAGAGCTTCAGGGGCTGGTGGGCAGCATGTTAATAAAACAGACTCAGCCATTCGTGTGACCCATTTGCCAACGGGAACCGTTGTAGAATGTCAGGAAGGTCGCTCACAGCACAAGAATAAAGCCCAGGCATTAAGCGTACTTAAGTCTCGGTTGTTATCGGTTCAGGAAGAAGCGGCACATAGCGAACAGGCGGAAGCACGTAAAAGTCTTGTTGGAAGTGGTGATCGTTCCGAACGGATCAGAACTTATAATTTTCCACAGGGCAGAATGACTGATCATAGAATTAACCTGACTTTATATAAGCTGGATGAAATTATTGAAGGTGAGCTGGCTCAGATACTTGGGCCTCTGGTAAGCGAACATCAGGCTGACCAACTGGCCAGTTTATCAGATAATGATTAATGACCCGGCTCAAAATCAGGGACGTAATCATTTAGATAAAGTAAAGGAGATCGCTCTGGTCGGTGGGACACATGGTAATGAGTTAACGGGGGTTCACCTTGTTAAACAGTGGAACAAAGATCAGTTATCAGCTCGTTACCCGGACTTGTCCATTGAAACACTATTAGCTAATGAAGCGGCCATTTCGGCTAATAAGCGCTACCTTAATCAGGATTTGAACCGCTGTTTTAAGCGGGAAGATTTAAATGATGAGAGCCTTGATAACAGGGAACAATTATTAGCTAAAAAATTGAATCGGCATCTGGGTCCCAAGGGCAGCTCACGGATTGATTTTATTATCGACCTGCATACCAGCACTGCCAATATGAAAACGAATATTGTATTAATCAAGCTGGATGCTTTTCATTTGAAGCTGGCAGCTTTTTTAAAATCTTCTTTACCTGATGTGGTTATCACTTCTGAAACAGAGCTCATGCCTGATCATCATTTTTTGTGTTCTATTGCGGATAAGGGAATTGTGGTTGAAATAGGCCCGGTGCCTCAAGGTTGTTTGCAGGCTGAAATTTTTGAAAATACGAAAAATGCGGTTGATAAGGTGTTGCAGTTTGTCGCGCATTATAATCAGAATGCATTGCCTGTTCTTTCTGATAATCTAGAAATCATGAGTTACTATTCGAAATTACACTTTCCTGTTGATTCTGATGGTGAGCAGTCTGCGATGGTACATCCTGCATTAGTTCATAAGGATTTTTGTCTGCTCAGAAACGGCGAGCCAGTTTTTCGTGATTTCAATGGAAAAGATATTTTTTATGAAGGACCTGAAACTCATATTGCATTTGTTAATGAAGCGGCTTACTACGACCAGAAAATAGCCATGAGCTTTTGTCATCCTGTTGTCTACTCTCTAAAAACATTTAAGCCTGTTACTGACGGGAAATAATAATGGATGTTCATGTTGGAAATTTGTTGTGAATGTTAAACAGGTTATTGTCGGTGCACAAAAGCGTATTAAGAGTGACACGCCTAAGCTGGATGCTGAAATACTGCTGTCCAGCACATTGCAGCAGTCGACAACCTGGTTAAAAACCTGGCCTGATTATGTGTTGACTGAGGCTGAAGAAGCCCGTTATATGGAAATGCTTAAAAGGCGAATTAACGGCGAGCCGATTGCTTATATTGTTGGTGAAAGAGGTTTCTGGACACTCTCATTAAAAACCGATGCTTCTACCCTGATCCCAAGGCCAGAAACCGAGTTGTTGGTAGAGCAGGCTTTATTATTGATTGATAAAAATACACCACAGTCAGTTTTAGATCTGGGGACGGGAACCGGAGCTATTGCTCTGGCAATTGCATCGGAAAGACCAGAGGTGATGGTTACTGCTTGTGATAAAAATGATGCTGCAGTTAAACTGGCCTGTGAAAACAGTCAGCGTAATGCACTGACTAATGTGAAAATACTACAGAGTGACTGGTTTTCTGAACTGGAAAATACATCCTACAACCTGATAGTTTCAAATCCTCCCTATATCGATAAAAATGATCCTCATCTGGCGCAGGGTGACGTAAGTTTTGAACCAGATACTGCACTTGTTTCTGCTGATGAAGGCTATGCGGATATAAAAATTATTGCGTCACAGGCAAGAGGGTTTCTTATTGATAACGGTGTTTTGATGTTTGAACATGGTTTTGAGCAGGGAAAAAAAGCAAGAGAAATTTTACAACAGCTCGGATATTCTGAAATAAAAACAGTTAATGATCTAGCGGGGCTGGAACGAGTAACGATGGGCAGGTATTTTGATAATGTTAACTGATGAGCAATTACTTCAATATAGTCGCCAGATCATGTTACCTGGTATTGATATTGAGGGGCAACAAAAATTATTGGCTTCGCATGTTATGATTATCGGGCTTGGTGGGTTGGGATCTCCGGTCGCTATGTATCTGGCTGCTGCGGGAGTCGGAGAGCTAACCTTAGTTGATGATGATAAGGTTGAGTTAACCAATTTGCAAAGACAGATTATCCATCAGTTTTCGTCTATCGGTAGTGACAAAGTTGAATCAGCCGGTAATACTCTGAAACAGCTGAACAGGGCTTGCAAGGTCAACCTTATCAATCGGCGTTTGACTGAAAAAGAACTAACAGCACTTATATCTTCATCAGGCGAGTGTACCAGGATTGTAGTGGATTGCAGTGATAATTTTAGTACTCGATTTATGCTGAACAGAGTCTGTTATAACAATAAAACGCCGTTAGTATCGGGTGCGGCAATTCGTTGGGAAGGTCAGGTTTCGACTTATACGATGCAACCGGAAACTCCCTGCTATCGTTGTCTCTATGAAGAAGATAGTTTTAATGATGAAACTTGCGCACAAAATGGAGTTGTAGCACCACTTGTCGGGGTTATTGGAGCAATACAGGCTATGGAAGTCATCAAATTAATCTGTCACGCAGGGAAAACAATAACAGGGCGTTTAATGTTGTTTGATGGTCTTGAAATGGAATGGCGAACAATTCGGTTTAAACCGAGAGCAGATTGTCCTGTCTGCCAGGGTTAATGATAGCTACAGTTTTACCGCTGAAAAATAATAATTAACGAGAGGCTAGTTGTTCTTCACATTGATTTACCGGCTGAAAATGATAATCTGGTCTTGATATTTTCATGGCTTTTATTCCAACCTTATCATTGATTGTAATGTGGTCGGCGCGTAAGTTAACAGGATAGGCGATGGCCTGCCTTCCCATAGTCTGAATAATTTTTATTGTTCCAGCTGAATAACGTGAAACACCTGTTTTAGCGTGATTAAAATAAACATTTAAAATTTCACCCATTGTAAAATTACCTTTATTTCTGGTGATGATAATATCCTGTCCAAGTTTTCTTTCAACCTGACCAATAAACTGGGTCTGGTTTAGCTTTTCAATAGCATTCATAATCAAGTAGTTTGTCGCTGCTACAAAAGCTTGCCCCGGTGTTGTTGTTAAGTATTTTCGAATGCGCGTATTGCTGTTCTGGTTAAACGTTGAGGGTTGAGGAAATCGATTAAGGTAGCAGTTTGATAACCTCATTTCTGTGCTTTCTGACCAGGAAGGAATTGATTTGTTTTTGCTGGAAATATTGAGAGTCAGTTTAACGATAGAATCGCCAGGTGATTGTAGCCAGCGATCGGTCTGATCATGCAAATCTTGCCACCAGATATCATCAGGTGCATATTTAAAAGGAAGTTTATAGCGGTCGAGGGTGAATTCAAAGGTATAATCGGGCGTTTGCTGGTTAACATCAAAATGACGACTGGCTAACAGCAGGTCGGCCGCAATAAGGTTAACCGATTCTGGAATTTTTCCATGATAGTAATAATCTGCTTTTTCATTCCTGTCTTCAAAAGGAATGCCGGAAAAGTTTTTTATTGGAATAAGCCTGACAGGTATTTTATTTTCAACCTGGCTATCCCATTTTAAATGGGTGTACTGAGCGGTTAACTGGCCTGGTAGTGCTGATTCCTGAGTGGTGGAGTCCGTAAGGCTGTCACTGGCAAAGGTTGCTGTCGAAAGAACAAAAAAGGCTAACAAGCTAAAAAATACCAGCGGATTTTCTGGGCTGAAGCGCTTATTTTCATTGTTCATTTTATCGCTATAGGAATAGGGTTTCATTGCAATTTTTTCATTTATCGTCAGAATAACAGCCGTCACTGTCTTTATCGGCGAAAATAAGGGCCACTTTAATTTATTGTCTTGCTGAAACCTGCACTTCCAGGGAGTTTGGGTATAGTTGTTATTCTATTTAAACGAGATTTCCATTGTCTGGGCAGGTCTTTTGTCATCCGCTGACAATTGTTGAGCTTAAAATTGTGAAAGCTTATGTCGTCTTTCTTTTACCAGAGAAGACAGAGGGTCTGGTGAGTCAGATGACTGTTGAATAATTTTAAGCTTATTTTTTTCGATTAAATCCAGCACTTCTGACTTTGATGGTTCCAGCGTTTTTTTACCTTTATTATCAGTAAAAATAAATCGTTGTGTTGTCTTTGATATCAACATTAAAGAAGCTTCTGTCCAGTGCCCAGACTCCGACTGATAGGCTATAACAGTACCAGGTTTGAGTTGTCTGTAGGTCCCTTTAATCTGAAAACGTTGTTTGGCATCTAGCTCTTCAAGTCGCCTGTCTTCTTCCTGCTTTTCCAGAGCTTTCAATTTGTCTTCTTTTTGCTGGAGAATGAGCTGTTGTTTTTCTTTTTCCAGCTTTTGTTGAACCGCTGCTCGTGTCTGTTCTTCTTGTTTTTGTTGAGCCAGTTGTTGTACTTGTTGCTGTTTTAAATCAATAGCCTTTTGCTTTTTCAAGTTTTTATATTCTCCTTGCAAAATTCTGAGGCGAGATTTAAGTTCTCTTGAAAGTGCTTTGAGGGCATGTTTATATTGTATTTGTTCGTCAACTTCAACGGAGGACATTTGTTGGGTCAGGTGTTCAACTTCGTCAAAGTTAATCTTTAATACTTCTTCACCTGATAAGTTGATAAAAATTAATTGTCTGGTCAGTTCGCTTTTGATGAGAAGCTGACTTCTTACCTGAGAGTCATCTTGTTTAAGGTGATACCATTTACCCTCTACCAATGCTTCAAGATCAAATTTCTTTTTGTCCGGGCTGTCATACCATTGTACAAATTCATCTTTTTCGTATTCTTCATCAGCAAAGATATCTGCAGAAATCATGACATCATATTGAACTCGTTCACCTTTGAGTTTTTGACCATGCAAGCTTTCCGCTTCAATAAAAAAATCTTTAATATATTGATTGAGTAATTCTTTTGACTCAAATAATTGATAGAGTCGTTTCATTGCATGACAAATGTCAGATTCATAGCGCTCTTTATAGGTTGGATCGCCATAAGAGCTGGTGATGCTCCAACAAAGGGTATCCATATCACTTAATAGTTGTTCACATTCGTTACTTTTTACACCATATTCACTAATCATGTTATAAAGCAGAGAAGAGGCCTGGTTGTTAAAAAAGTCGACCAGAAATATTGGCATTTCTTCGCCCAGTGTCTTGCTTCTGATAAGTTCCTCGGTATATTCATCGGCCTGTGCAGAGCGTGATTCATTGTCTACCTGAGACTGGATTTCAGCAATATTTGTGGTTACCTTATCATTAAAAGCTTTAAAATATTCATCCAGTTTTTGTTCAATAACATTAAATGTCTGACTGGTTACACCAGGTCTGTTTGCCAGCCGATCGATGGATAGTTCAAGGGCGTGAACAAAAAACTGAGCTAGCTTTCCTCCATTTTGATCGAAGTGGTAACCCAGGTTAATCAATTTGTTTAAGAACCCGATAGCAACATGTTTGGGATTATCCAGAAAGCTCAGGTCATTTAATGACAAGCGGGTAAAGGCTAATTGTAAACTGTTTAAAATATGAGCATATTTGCTGTCAAACTGTATGTTTGTGCGTAAATAATTGAATATAATTTCAACAACCTGAAGCGCATTTTTTTCATAGGTTGGCAATGGTCTTCCTTTGATATGCTCAATGTCATTGAGCATTCTAAGCGGACTGAGCTGATCGGAATTATTGTCAATAAAACGGTTAGCCAGTAACGACAGAGCCTCAGAT
>JADGFG010000131.1:6469-13296 GCA_016743995.1 Kangiellaceae bacterium
TTGAAGTTATCAGTTGCTGTCGCCAATCTGTTTTCCTGGGTTCATAAAAGATTTTTTCTTCCAGGGCACGATTCTGCTTAAGAAGGTTTCTTAACTGCTTTGGCATGAAGATTATATCGAGCTGAGGATAGTTAAAATATAGTTCATACACGGCGATTTTTGTAGTTTATTATTATTTTTGAAGATAGTAAGATATCTGGTTTTATAAAATTGTGAACCAGTACATATGTTGGGTATAAAATTGATATTTTCTGGTTGTCTCGAGGTTTTATTGTGAGTTCTGTCATTATTTAATATTCAGATTACGTTCTCAGCCTTTATAGCAGTAAGATAAGGTTTTATCTCAATGGAAAAGCGGTTAAAATGCAGACTTTCAATGACCTCTCAGGCTGATATTATTAATAATGTACTGGTCTGGGTGAATTGCTGAGCGCTAATTATCACTATTTGTGGTTGTTAACCTCGAATATCGAGGAATGACATAGGAATAATGTATTTAACATGCTAACTTTAGTCAGGTTAGTTGAGGTTGGTACATTATTATTTACCAGTTCACTAATAAATTAAGTGGATAAACAGATATTCTTTTATGTCATTCTGTATTTTTGAGAAAACTAATCAGATCATTACAAGAGTTACCTTAACTACATGAATTTTTTAGAGTTTGAAAGACCTATTGCTGAGAAAAAAGCTCAGATTGAAGAACTTCGCCTGTTAGGGGATAGTAGTGGCGTTAATATTGGTGAAGAGATTGAGCGGCTTGAAAAACAGTGTGCAGAATTAACCCTTAAAACATTCTCCGGACTCAATGCCTGGGAAATCGCTCAATTGGCAAGACATCCTAACCGGCCCTATACACTGGACTATATTAATTTGATCTTTACCGATTATGATAATCTGGCCGGAGATAGAGCTTTTGCAAATGACCGGGCCATTATTGGTGGGCCAGCCAGGCTGGATGGAATGCCGGTTATGGTGATTGGGCATCAAAAAGGGCGTGACACTAAAGAGAAGGTGATGCGTAATTTTGGCATGCCGCGACCCGAAGGTTACCGTAAAGCATTGCGTTTGATGGAAATGGCAGAAAAATTTAACTGGCCCATTATTACCTTTATTGATACGCCGGGGGCTTATCCTGGTGTTGGTGCTGAAGAGCGTGGTCAGTCAGAAGCCATTGCGAGAAACCTGAAAGTGATGGCACAGCTAAAAGTGCCTGTCATTTGTACTGTCATTGGCGAAGGTGGCTCGGGAGGAGCGCTGGCTATAGGCGTTGGCGATAAAGTCAATATGCTTCAATACAGTACTTATTCGGTCATTTCGCCGGAAGGTTGCGCGTCTATTTTATGGAAAAGTGCAGATAAAGCGGCCGATGCCGCTCAGGCAATGGGGATTACTTCTGAGCGAGTCAAAGAGCTGGGTCTTATTGATAATATTGTCAATGAGCCAGAAGGTGGTGCTCATAGAGATTACCCCGTAATAGCTGAAAACCTGAAAGCAAGAATTAGCAGTGATTTAAAAGAGCTACTGGCAATGAGTACCGAAGAACTGATGGATACTCGCTTTGAGCGGCTGATGTCTTTTGGTGTACAGGAAGACTGGAAAGAGCTTTCCTGATTGCTGAAGAACTGTCCGACAGGTTGAGTTGGACAGTTTTGTTTTATTCCTGCCTGGTTCGACTGGCTGCCTGATAAATAGTGATGGGTGCGGAATTTGTCGTTATGTCAAAAAAAAACGAGTCAAAAAAAAACTTGCCAAAAAATGACCTGTCAGGAAAATCGTCACTTTCATTAGAATCCTTATTACATAATCAACTTAAGCACTCCGGGGCATCTCGTGTACTACTGGCATTGAGTGGTGGGCTTGATTCTAACGTATTACTGCACTGTCTTGTTGGTCTGAAATCCAGTGGACAACTTAAACAACTCAGAGCATTACATGTGAACCATGGATTGCAGTCCTGCTCGCAAGACTGGCTTGTTCAATGTAAACAGAATTGTGATGATTATGGCGTAGAATTTGTTTCTGCTTCACTGAACATGGGGGCAGAAGTCGATACGGATGTTGAGCGACAGGCGCGTGAGGGCCGTTATCAGGTATTTTCTAAATATCTGGAGCAAGATGAAGTTTTGTTGTTGGCGCATCATCAGAATGATCAGGCTGAAACCTTGTTATTTCGTTTACTCCGAGGTTGCGGTCTGGATGGTGCTTCAGCGATGCCCAGACAGAGAAAAATTGGGAAGAGCTGGTTGTTAAGGCCATTTCTGGACGTAACGCGTCGCGAACTGGAAAACTATGCCCGACAGAATCAACTGACGTGGATTGATGATCCCAGCAATCAGTCAGTGAAGTATTCCAGGAATTTTTTACGTCAGCAGGTCATTCCATTACTGGAAACTCGCTGGCCATCAATGATAAATACCCTGGCCAGGTTTACTGAATTAGCACAAGAGCAGAAGTTATTGTTGATGGAAGTAGCCGCTGAAGATTTACAACAAATGAGTCGGCAGCCCGATCAAATTGAAATTGAAAAAATTGAAAAATTGTCGCCTCAAAGACAAAAAAACTTGCTGCATTACTGGGGAAAATTACTGACAGAAATGTCTCCATCCAGCGTGGAAATTGATCAGCTGCTTACGCAAATGAAGCCAGCAAAAAATAGTGCTATTGAAGTCAGGTTTTCAACCGGAATTGTTCGAAGTTATGGTGGTATGTTTTATTTCTGCCAACACTCAGAACCAGACATGCTGAAGGAAAAGGTCTGTTGGACAAGCCTTTCTTTACCGCTCATTTTATCTAATCAGGTTGAAATTCATAGTGAACAACAGCCTGCTATATTGGCTGCAAATGATAAGATAGAAAAAATAGGGCAGAATAAAATAAAAGTCCGTTTACCCGGTAAAGATGAAAAGGTCTGGGTTGATTCTCGTCGAGGGGGAGAGCGCTGCTGTCCTGCTGAGAGAAACCATTCAGCCGATTTAAAAAAGATTTATCAGGAGTTAAATATTCCACCCTGGCAAAGACAGTGGTTGCCCATTATTTATTATAATGATCAGATTGTTGCAGTTCCCGGTATTTTTGTCTGCAATCCTTTTGTTTGTCCTGACGATGAACAGGGAATTATTTTTAATCTTGCCTGAGTCGATTAGCCCGTTTTATTCCGGGTTATTCTGGTTTGTCAGACTTGCCTGTTGTATCGCCACCCGTCAAAAAAATCAATAATGGCCTGTTTTTGACGAAAAGCATCATTATAGCCGAGCGAAATTAATTCCTGAGTATAGGGAGCTTCAAACAGGAGGTAACTCAATATGGTTGAGCCTTCATCAGCGTCAATCCCAATTCGGTTAAAGAAAAAACGAATCAGTCTGGGCAGGGCATTAAAGTGACGTCCCGCCAGCCGACTGATGTTTTTACTGGGAGAAATGGTGAAGGTGTCTATCGGCCGCAAATTACTTTGTAGATCTCTTACTGCGCCCGGAATTAATTTGAGGGTTTTATTAACCCTTTCAATTCGTTCAATATCACTATGTAAACTATCAATAAACACACTGTCCAGCACCTGGCCTGCGATGTCTGCAATAGAGGGGTAATGGGCTGATTCGGGACGACAGTCAACTTCTTCTTTGACAGGATCGACACCGATGATAAAAATCTTGTCAGCATTTAAATGAATTGCTGGACTGATAGGCGCCATAAAGCGAAGAGAGCCGTCTCCAAAAAATTCACGGTTTATCTTGATAGCGGGAAACACAATAGGAATCGCAGAAGAAGCGAGTAAATGCTCTCTGCCTATCATGGCTCTTGAGCCACAGCGTCTGTAGCGGTTCCAGCCTTTTAGCTCGGGGTGGCCCTGAAAGAAAGAAATTGACTGGCCAGAAAAATAGCCTGATGCCGTTATTGAAAGGGCGTGTAACTGTCCTGAATCGATAGATTCCTGGATATTATTATAGTGAATGACTTTTGCCAGCAGTTTTTTTAAAGGAGAATTGTCCAGCAAACTGACCTGGTGTTTCTTATGATATTCGTTAGAGAAAATAGAGCGTAACCAGTGACTTGAGTTTTTAGCAACGCCGGGAAAATCGGCCCTGAAAACCTGATCAACATGAAAATTACTCCATACGCGTTGCAGGTTTTTTATACCAAGGCGTGGTGTACGTGCGTAAGCGGCAAGTACCGTGGCATTAATTGCGCCAGCTGAAGTACCGGTGATAATAGGAAAAGGATTACCGCATTCTTTGCGGTAAATAATATCAGACACGGCTCTGAGCGCGCCGACCTGGTAGGCCGCCCTGGCACCTCCACCAGTAAGTACCAGTCCCATTTTGGGTTTTGTCGGATCGTTATAGCAGATGTTACTCATTAAGTGCCCTGGTGACTCAGTATTTTCAGTTTATTTTTTAAACTCGCTTCAGGGATGCCACGTGCGGCGCATAGCACGATAAACCCGCATGGGATACCAGGATTGACCTCGACTACCATTGTAACGGGCGAGCGCTTTAGTTGTATCTTTTTTCTCTTTTGCCAGATATAAACTCAGTATGGCGCAACCATAACGCAGGTTAGTTTTCATATCAAATAAGCTATCCCCGGGTTTTCCAATTTCTTTTTTCCAGAACGGCATGACCTGCATTAACCCTCTGGCTCCCGCACTGGATATCGCATAACGATCAAACGCGCTTTCAATATTAATGAGCGCCAATATCAGCATTGGGTCAAGGGTAAATTTTTTAGCTTCCTGGTGAACCAGTTTTAGTATGGTAAGTCGTTCGTCTTCAGGAATATGAGGAGCAATTTTAGTTAACCGGGTTGATTGTTCCAGAAGCCAGACTTCTGCATCAAACCGGTCTTCGAATGAATTTCCTGCATTTTTTATGGCTTTTGCAAGCTTTATCCTAAAGACTTCACCTGGTTTTTCCTGGGTGGCAGCTGCGCTGAAACCACAATAAAGGATGCAGCAGACCAGCCATACTGATTGAATAAAACATTTCATTGGCTGGTTTCTGAGTTTAACGATAAATATGGGAACATAACCTGATTTTAGTCTAATTTATAACTCCTGTTAACACTGTCTGCTTTGTTTCAGCCATTTCAGAAGGTTTATTTTTAATATTAACCCGGTAGCGTGCTCTGAGTCACAGGTTTGCATCCAGTCGTTTCTTGAAGATAAGGCAGAAATGACTGGTTGCAAAGACTGGCGGAAACTAAATTATTGACTGACTTTTTCTTTAATAAAATCGAAGGCATTGTCTATTTCAACATCAACTTTTTCATTAGCTCTGCGGTGTTTATATTCAAAACTGCCTGCATCAATACCCCGCTCACTAATAACGATACGATGAGGGACCCCAATGAGTTCTATATCAGCAAACATAACACCTGGCCGTTCTTTTCGATTATCAAACAGAACTTCAATACCTGCTTCTTTAAATTGCTGGTACAATTTTTCGGCCTGTTCAGCGACACGATGAGAACGATTCATATTCATAGGAACGATGGCAACTTGAAAGGGAGCAATGTTGTCTGGCCAGATAATGCCATATTTGTCATGATTTTGCTCTATGGCTGCGGCAACAATACGAGAGACACCAATTCCGTAACAGCCCATACTGAGCGTGACGGATTTACCATTTTCTCCGAGTACATTGGCTTTCATGGCTTCACTATATTTAGTGCCGAGCTGAAAAATATGACCGACTTCGATTCCACGCTTGATAGTCAGCTGACCTTTACCATCAGGGCTATCATCACCTTCTACAACATTTCTGCAATCAAAAATTTCATTAAGCTGGGCATCTCTGTGCCAGTTTACACCAGTCAGGTGATAACCAGTTTCGTTTGCACCACAGACGAAATCAGCCAATACCGCTGCGTCTCTGTCGATGATTACAGGAATATTTAAACCTACCGGTCCAACGGAGCCTGCCTCGCAGTTAGCTGCCGTAGAAATATCTTTATCATTTGCCATTTCTAACGGTGATAATACCAGCTCGTGTTTTTCGACTTTTAACTCATTCAGTGAATGATCGCCACGAAGACAGATAGCAATAATTGGTTGTTCACTGTTTGCACCTTTTACCAGTAGTGTTTTAATGGTTTTATTACTAGCTACCGATAGTTGTTTGCATACCGCTTCTATTGAGCGGCTATCAGGGGTTGCAACTTTCTCCACTGGCATTGATGGCTCTGCTGCTTTGCCTGTTGGGGCCAGCGCTTCAGCTTTTTCGACATTAGCGGCGTAATCACTACCATTACTAAAAGCTATGGCATCTTCACCAGATTCAGCCAGTACATGGAATTCATGTGAGGCGTTACCACCAATTGAGCCGGTGTCTGCTATTACTGCTCTGAACTCCAGATTGAGACGTGAAAATATTCGGCTATAAGCGTCATACATGACCTGATAGGTTTCTGCCAGAGAGTTTTCATCGGTGTGAAAAGAGTAGGCATCTTTCATTAAAAATTCACGAGCACGCATCACGCCAAATCGAGGTCTTACTTCGTCTCTGAATTTATTCTGTATCTGGTAGTAGACTGCAGGGCACTGTTTATAGGATCGAATTTCATCTCGAATGATATCGGTGATGACTTCTTCGTGGGTTGGTCCAAGACAAAACTCTCGCTGATGGCGATCTTTAATGCGTAACAACTCAGAACCAAAATCTTCCCAGCGACCTGATTCTTTCCATAGATCGGCTGACTGAACCATTGGCATCAGTATTTCGCCGGCACCCGTTGCATCCATTTCTTCTCGAACAATTTTTTCGACATTACGTAGCACTTTTAACCCTGAGGGTAACCAGCTGTATAAACCAGAGGCCTGTTTTCTGATT
>JADGFG010000132.1:0-3464 GCA_016743995.1 Kangiellaceae bacterium
CTATCATCCACCTGTTAAATTCAAAAGTCTGGTCGCAGCAAAGCATAATGAAATTAAGCAAAAAATAAACAAAACCAATCGTTTTATAGGTACATTGGAACCGGTTGTCCGAGAGTTAGTTAATTCTGAGCTTGATAAACATGAGAGTAGAATGCGCTACTATCTGGCGCAATCAAGATTAGCTAAAGCTCGTTTGTATGATACTACTTTAATGAACCTTGATAAGGCTAAGAAAAACATGAACATCAAAAAGTCAGAGGATAAAAAGTGAGACGGATTTGTGTGATATTATTTTTTGTTTTTTCCCTTGCTTCCTGTAGTAGTGGGGGAGGTCGGACTTTGGGCGACTTGGAATACAAGGCGGAAAAAGATAAAAAAATTGAATTTAAATCGCTCAATTATCAGGAAGTAAGAAAAGAATACCAGGAGCTGCTTTCATTATTTGATGATGATGAATTCAAGGAGCAGATTGAACGAAGAATCGCTGATGTTTATATGATAGAAAGTGGTAAGGATCAACTGCAAGCAAAACCTGTCAAAAGCTATTATGACAAAGCAATAAAGAACTATCATAAGGTACTCGATAAGTATCCTGATTCTCCGGATAATGCAGATATCCTTTATCAGCTTGCCAGAGCTTATGATATGGATGGTAGACCAGAAAATGCATTAAAAATATTACTAAGATTAACAACTCGTCACCCAAATTATAAAAATAATGCTGAAGCGCATTTTCGAATGGGTGATATTTATTTTAGCCAGCAGAAATACCGTAAAGCACACACGGAATATACTATCGTGTCTTTAATGCAGCACGAGAAGCTGTCCCGATATTCTTTCTATATGTTAGGTTGGACGAACTACAAGCATTTTAATTATGAAGCATCGGTCAATTCCTATGCAAAAGTCCTTTCTTTGTTGTTGGATAAAAATAATAAGGTGGAATCTCTGAGTACAACAGATAAACCACTATTTGATGATACGATACAGTCGATGAGCCTGGCACTTGCCAAAAACGGTGGTGCTGCTGTTATCGAGAATATATCCAGTTTAAGTAATAAACCTTATTTGTGGCGAATTTATGATAGTCTGGGCGAGTATTTCTTAAAGAAACAGCGTTATGAAGATTCTGCTGAAACTTTTAGACAATATGTACAGCGCTATAATTTTTCTGCTAAAGCACCTTATATTCATAGCAAGCTGATTGCAGCTTATATCAAGGGTAAATTTCCTGTTCAGGCGTTGAAAGAAAAAGAAGTTTACGTTGAATATTATGGGCTTGGATCTAAGTATGCAAAAGCGAATGGTGGGCCCAACGTAAAGATAAGAAAAGATCTCAAAGTTTATTATGCTGAGCTTGCCAGTCATTATCATAATCGTGCGCAGAACTTTGAAAAAAACTACAAAAAGTTAACAAAATCAGCTAAGGCAAGCCAGTCAAAAAAAGCCAGACAATTTAACCGCGATTCAATTGAATCTTTCGAGAGGGCGTCATATTTTTATGGGCGCTATATTTATACCTTTCCAAAAGATGTCAGAATTCCAGAAATGACATTTTTAAAAGCTGAAGCTCATTTTGCTACCAAAAAATACCCAATGGCAATTCAAGAATTTGAAAAAGTTGCGTATCAGTTAAAAAGCTACAAAAAGAATAAGTATAGAGCTAAAGCTGGTTATGCAGCGATCATCTCCTATCAAAAATATATCGCAAGGTTAACACGTGATGGTGGAGAGGTTAAAAAGTGGCAGGCAAAAGCCGTTGAATCTATGCTTAAATTTGCTTCTGTCTTTCACAGTGATAAGCGTTCACCTACTGTCTTGACCAATGCAGCAGAGTATATGTTTAGTTTAGATCAGTACCAGCGAGCATTAGAAGTTGCCAATAAACTGATTAAGAATAAAAGATTAGATCGACAGTTAAAGAAAACTGCTTATGGAATTGCTGCACACAGCTATTTTCAATTAAAGAAATATAAACTGGCGGAGCAAAGTTATCTTAAACAGCGAGCGTTGACAAAAAAAGGCTCTGTCGAATATACGAAAATATCAGAGCGAATCGCAACTGCAATTTATAAACATTCGGAAAACCTTGTTGCGGCAAATCAACAGAAGCAAGCGATCGTCGCATTGCTGAAAATTAAAAAGCTATCACCAGAAGCAAAAATAAGGGTAGATGCACAATATAATGCCGCTATCTTATTATTGGCAACTGAGCAGTGGAAAAAAGCGATTGCTGAATTAAAACAATTAATCGCTAAATTTCCCAATTATAAATCGGCGGTTGAATTTCCCCGTAAGCTGGCACTGGCGTATGAGAAAAATAAGTCATGGTCAAAAGCGGCTAGTGCTTATATGGCATTAAGTAAAAAGGATCCCGATCCAAAAGTTCGCCAGGATTCATTATTCATTGCTGCAGGAATGTATGAAAAGAAAAAGGACTATGCCACCGCAATCACTTTATTTAAGCAGTACGCAAGAACCTACGAAAAACCTTTTGTGGTTAGGATGGAAGCTCGTTTTCGTCTGGCTGAACTTTATGGAAAAACAAAAGATGTTTCCAGGCAGCTTTTCTGGTTAAGACGTATTATTGATGGTGATAAGAAAGCAGGTTCGTTGAGTAATGAAAGAAGTCGTTGGTTGGCTGCATGGGCAAATGCGACTTATGGTGATTATTTTGCTAGTGAGTTTAAACGTTACAAATTACGGAGTTTACAATCAAAAAAACTGGCAAAGAAGAATTCAGCACTTAAAGACGCTGTTAAGCGCTATGAAATGGCTGCTAATTATGGAATTTTGGAGTTTGTTACGATGGCAAGTGTTAAAACCGCCGACTTGTACCTGAAGTTTTCTAAGGATCTGAGACGCCTGCCAATGCCTGGTGGCTTAACTGCTGATGACAAAAAGCTTTTTGCCAATATTATTGATGAGCAGGCACTTCCTTTTGAAAATTTAAGTATTGAATTACATACCGGTAATATTGAGAGAGCCTGGCAGGGTGAGTATAATAGTTGGATAGCAAAAAGCTTTGCTATCATGAGAAAATTATCCCCTGCAAGATTTAACAAAGTAGAAGTGGAGGTGAGCTATGGCGACGAAATCCGTTAATCTTTTTCAGGTTGCTGGTCTGATTCTGCTGGTTTTTCTGGTTACCGGGTGTGCAACAACTTCGGTTAAACAATCTGGTAGCAACAAAGTTGCTAAGCTGACAAAAAAGAAAGATAGTGCAAGGCTTCTGGATTCGATGATTTATATCCCCAGGAAGCCGGTTAATAAGGAAACCGGTGTGGTCATGCCGTATCAGCGTATGCCAAATCCCTATACTCAGCAAAAAGCCAAAATTGAAGCTGAGTTTATTGTTGGTTTTGTTAAAGCTCGTCAGCTTTTTCACCAGGGTAAGAAGAAAAGCGCTAAATCGAAGCTGGATAACTTGACAAAGAAAAGTAATACATTATCAGGTCCATGGT
>JADGFG010000132.1:3474-13207 GCA_016743995.1 Kangiellaceae bacterium
ATATATAAAAGTGAAAGTAATCTTAAAGAAGCGGAAAAAGCGTATAAAAAAGCGATAAAAATTAATCGCGCAAATGTTAATTCTTATATTAAACTGGCGTTAGTACAAAGAAAACAAGGCGAATTTTATAAGGCTCAGAATACCTATATACATGCACTTTCTGTTTGGAAGGATTTTCCTGAAGCGCATCTGAATTTGGCAATATTATATGACTTGTATTTAAATCAGCCAGTCAAAGCTCAGCGGCACCTCGAAGCCTATCATTTTTTAACATCAGGTAAAGACAGGGTGCGTGCAAAATGGTTAACGGAAATACAGAAGAGAACAGGTAAAGATATTTTATTAAAAATTGAAAAGATTAAGGCTGTATCCCGTACGGTTTCCTAATGTTTGAGTTTAGTATTTGTTATTGAACTTCAAATAAATTTAGAGTAAATAAGTGGTTTCCTTTGAGTGGTTTGGTTTTACAAATTGAGAATGATGTTTACAATGAGAAAATTAATATTTGTTTTTGTAATTATTACATTTAATTGTGGGGCGGAAGAGGTTCCTATTAAATTGCAGTCAAACATTATAGGTGATAAAGAGCAGCCTCTGGTTAGTTATTTTATTCCCTGGAATGAAATTGGTACACCCGATAAGCTTCAATGGAAAATTGATTCAAAATATGACAAAACCCTGGGGTTAGTCGATCGCAAAGTTCTGCTTCGTTCCGTGAGTATGTATCAGGAAATGAAGCTAGAGAGTAATTCATCAAGTACAAAATGAGGATTTATGATGGAAGTTGTATACAGTACGATAGTTAAATTTTTTCAAGAGGGTGGTTTGTTCATCTACCCTATAGCGATTGTTCTAGCTATAGGATTAGTGATTACCATTGAGAGATGGCTCTTTTTAAACGGAGAAAAATCGAGAAATGTAAAAGCGTTCGAAAACTTTTTGCCTTTACTACGTTCATCGGATGTAGAAAAAATGCAAATGTTCACTCGAGAAAGCCTTGCTCCCGTTACCCGTATCATTGGTTGCGGCCTCGATATGATGAGTGTTACCAAGTATCGAGCGGATATTGAACACTCTATGAATGAGGGAATGCTTGAGGCGCTACCCAGGTTGGAAAAGCGCACTGGTTATTTATCAATGCTAGCAAATGTAGCCACGTTGCTTGGTTTATTAGGAACCATTATTGGTCTAATTTCTGCATTTACTGCAGTTGCCAGTGCAGATCCAGCTGAAAAGTCGGCATTACTGTCATTATCGATTTCTGTGGCGATGAACACAACCGCGTTTGGTTTGATAACGGCTATTCCACTATTGATCTGTTATTCAATCTTGCAAAATAAAACAGCTGCAATTGTTACCAGTATCGAAATGGCTGCAGTCAAGTTTTTAAATATTATGACTTATAATAAAGAAATTTATGCTGGCTCAAAAGTATTTGAAGAAGTAGATGTAGCTGGAGTGTCTGATAAAACATCAGAGAAAGCTTAACCGTCATGTCTCTTAAATTTAAAAAGAAGCCTTTTCAGGAAGCTGATCTTGACGTTACATCTTTCATGAATCTGATGATAGTGTTAGTGCCGGTTATGCTGCTGAGTTTAACCTTTACCCAGATTACAGTGCATGAAATCAAGCTACCGGATTTAATGCAAAGTACAGAAAGTGCAGAGGAAACGCCGCCCAGACTTGAGGTTTTGGTTGAGGAATCAGGTATTAAGGTTTTTTATCCGAGTAACGTAATGGTTAAACAGATTCCGGTACTTGATTCTGAACATGGGGCGTCTCATGACTTTAAACAGTTATCACTGGTGCTCCAGGAAGTTAAAAAGCAACTTGGTGAAAAGCGTAGTATTTTGCTTTTATCGGACAAAAGTGTGAATTACCAGATTCTGGTTTCGGCTATGGATGCTGTAAAATCGTATAAAACGGTTGTTGCTGCAAGTTTAGTCGAAGTAGAGCTCTTTCCCGAAATTTCATTAGCTGATGCAGGTGTTAAGCGTCATGAGTAAATTAAATTTTAGTCAGTCCAATCTGAACTTCCAGAGTATCAGGCGACCCATATTTCAAACCAAGCTAAATCTGGTTGCTTTGATGGATATTTTTACAATTCTGGTTTTCTTTCTACTATTAAATAGTGGCGATGCAAACCAGCTGGATAAAGCGCGATTTATCAAATTGCCCGATTCTAGTGCAAAAGCAGCACCTCATATCGAAGCTTCAATTATCATTGGTGAAGAAGAGATCTGGTTGAATGATGAAGTGGTGGTCACTGTTGATGAGGTTTACAATTCCAAAGAGAAAACGATTAAACCGTTAGCAGAAGCGCTGAAAGTGTACCTCGAAAAGAAAGGTGAGCTAACAGCTTATGAAAAGAGTAATGGCCTCGCAGTAACGATTCTCGGAGACCACTCTGTTTCTTATCAGTTGCTTGAACGAGTCATGTCTACTTGCAGCGTTGAACAGTTTCGAGATATTTCACTGGCTGTTAATCGAGTGGCAGCGCCAATTATTAATGTGACAACGTCTGAGTCTGTGTTGAGCAAACCTGTCGGTACTACTGGAGGTGGGTTATGACTGTACAAACAATTCAGCCGCTTTCACCGGATCTGGTACTTCCCTGGACGCCCAGTAAAAGACAGGAAGAACAGTTTAACAATTGGGTTAAGAAAGTACTCATTGTTCTTCTGTTGTTGTTTATCGTGTTTCCGTTTTTACCAGTCTTTGAGTCAGACTATGTTCCGCCTGAGAAAACGGTTGTAAAAACAAAGGTTATGTTGGAAGCTGATAAAATCATACCTCCTAAAAAGAAGGTAAGACCCAAAGTACAAAAGAAAATTGCTATAAAACCAGAGAAAACAAAGAAGAATAAAAGCAAAACTTCAAGTGAGAAGAAAAAGAAAACAGCAAGTAAAGCTAAGAAACCCAGCTCAACGAAAAGTCGTTCGGCCGGATTAGCCAGTTTCTCCAGTCAGTTAACGGCCCTGCGAGGTAACTTGAATGTTGCGGGCATGAAGCAGAAAAAGTCAGTCAGGCAGGGGAAAGGTACTGTGGCAACGGTGGACCGTAACATTCTGGGTGAAAACAGGGCGACGCGGGAGACTATGGGGATAGATGTTGATGAAAATATTATGAAAACTTCATCTGTACAGCTCTCTGCTCATCAGACGTCTAATGTAGAAGGCATTGTTTCTGTGGGAGGGTCATCCGCTGGTGATGACTCTGTTGGTGCCTATGTAAGTGGCCAGCGAGATAAAGAATCAGTTAAGCGAGTGATGGATCAAAAGAAAGGTCTGATTTACGCCCTATATTATAATGCGCTGAACGAATATCCTCAGATTCATGGAAAGTTTATTTTTAAATTTGATATTCTACCTGATGGAAAAATAATCAATCTGGTGTTGGTGTCGAGTGAACTGGGTGTTACAAAACTGGAGAGAAAGATGTTGAGTCGTATAGCAACTTTTGATTTTGGTAGAAAGGATGTATCGTCGACTCATATTCAGTTTCGGTTCAACTTTATCCCTAGCTAATTACGCTTAAGCTCAGATGATCTGATAGTATAACTACTGGTTGTCTGAGTTCTAATTTTTATCCTTTTATTTTCCTTCTGATAGACCTCCAATCTTTTCATGATATCTCAAAATGATATACGCGTAAAAAGGCTTACGAAAAGTAATTTGGACAAATTTTTAACTTTGTGATGCCCTACCAGATTTATCTTGAATAAGGTGGCACAATAGCCAAAATCGTTAAAAAAAACCGCCAAGGAAAATCATGTTCCCACTAATTAAAAAGGCTAGGACTCTTCTTGTTTTAATTACCCTTATCTTATCGGCATGTTCTGAAGAAGAAACTAGTTCGGAAAGTAAGGAATCAGTCTTAAAAAAAGAAACTCCGATAGCTTATGTTCAACGTCAACTTTCAAAACAGAAGACGATATTAAATAACAGTTTTCAGACTAAGCTGAGTGATCCTGCTTTGTCTCCTCTGGAAGTTGTTTCAACCTACAATTATAGCCCCGGTGCAAAACTACTTGTTCGTTCTGGTTTAGATGTTGACGCTACGGAAAAAGATATTCTTACTGATTATTTTGGTGCGGCAGAATATGATGTTAAAGATTTAAGTATTTCACCAGACGGTCAGTGGTTAATTTTTGCGGCTCGAAGTTCCGATGCAAGTTTTTCAGATTCTACCTGGAATGTGTTTACTTACAATTTTTCTGAGCAGACGGTTAAAAGAGTTATTGCGGATGACTCTGTTGCTAATGCAGGACAAGATACTAATCCTGTGATGACTCTGGATAATAAAATTGTTTTTTCATCTGACAGAGACCAGGGGAACCCACTTCATCCTAGAGAAAATAGTGAACTGGTAGGCACTAGTTGTCGTAAAGTCGATCCTGCTGCAAACCCTTCGTTACTGCATTCGATGACGACGGCTGGAGCCGATATTGTCCAGTTAACTTTTGGTACACATAATCATGATATTAATCCGACAGTCTTAAAAGATGGTAGAGTCGCTTTTGTTCGTTGGGAAACTTCGGTTCAATCTGCAGCAAGTTGCTCGAACGTGACTTCTTCTGCTTCACCAGTTGATGGTACATTTGCTTCGGGGCTGTCGACCCCAGCTTCATGGGAATCAGGTTCAAAATGTAAAAATGCAAAAATGACAGCAGACGGTCTGGTGTTTGTGACTAATAACTATCGCCTGCTAACTATTACCGCTGATGGACAATCCATGCAGCAGCTTTACAATACGGTTTCTACTAGTTCAAATGATGAATCGTATCTGGCACTGGACCAAATTGTTCAAGCAGAAAATGGTAACCTGTTTGGTCTGCTTCGTCATCAATACAATGCAGTACAGGGAGGAGCGATGATAGAGCTTCAACCCATGCAGACTGTGAACGATGAAGTTTTTGCAGCAATGTCGCCACGAATTCTTTCGGCACAATCCTCTGCACTTTATCCTGCTCAACCTTCAAAAAATGGTTGGGTTAGTGCCTTTTGGCCGTACCGTGATGGTTCTTCTCGCTTATTGGTTAGCTGGTCTGCTTGTACTCATTTAAATGGAGAAGTTCGCTCTTTTTGTGATACGGCTAATACCCAGGAGAATATAGAATCACCACAATATGGTATCTGGGTTATGAATCCAGAAACTAATGATCGTACACCTATCGTCAGAGCTAAAAGTGATGTTGTTTATTCTGAGCTTGCTGTTGCTCAACCACATTTAAGCAAACCGTTACAGGTCGCCCCTTTTAATCCAGAATTCATAGATAATGCGGATGCAACTAAAATCATCTGCTCGTTTGAGAATCAAAGTCCAGAAGCGATTATTGTGATTAAAAATAATGGCATGGTTAAAAGTGGTGGTTATGTTGGAACTGAATTTGAATTAGATGGTAGTAAAAGTAGTGACCCGGATGGAGATAGTTTAACTTATCAGTGGGTGCTAGCATCCAGACCGAATACCAGCTCGGCCACCATTAATATCAATTCTACAAAGATTACTCAATTTATACCTGATGTTGTCGGTGAGTATCAGGTGCAACTGACCGTTTATGATCCTGAGCAAAATGCTGGTCAGGCAAAAACCAAATTAAGTGCGGTGTTAGTTGTTAATCAGCCGCCTGTCGCAAACGCTGGTCCAGACCAATTGGTAAAAGCCGCAGTTAAAGTGACACTTGATGGTTCAAATAGTAGCGATCCAGAAGGTAAAGCACTGAACTTTTATTGGACCATGCTTTCAAAACCAGCAACCAGTCAGGCTCAGCTGGATAAAAGTACAACTCAAAATCCGGCGTTCAATGCCGATAAACCAGGTTCTTATCTTATAAAGTTAATCGTTAATGACGGAGTTAGCGATAGCGTAGAAGATACGGTTAACATTGTTTATAGCAAAGACGATGTTGTATTAGTGCCGCCGACAGCAAATGCTGGTGCTGATCAACAGGTTCCAGTATCCACCCTGGTTACTCTGGATGGTTCTGCGAGTCGGTCAAATAATGCTGGCCGCACTATTACTGACTATCGTTGGTTAATGAGAGCAGTTCCCGCAGGTAGTTTATTAAAATCTTATTCACTTGCGTCAACAGCAAAACCTGATTTTACGCCTGATGTTGCTGGTGTTTATGAAGTTCAGCTAATTGTAAATGATGGTTTACTTGATAGTGAAGCGGCAATAACCAGAGTTATTGCTCAAGACCCAACAACGGGTGAAAAACCGGTTGCAAATGCAGGTGTTGATCAAGGGGCATCTGTAGGTGTTGCCATATCTCTTGATGGCTCAGGTAGTACTCCAAAGAATAAGCCGCTCGGGTATAACTGGCGCATAGTGGATAGTCCTAAAGACTCTACTCAAGCAGCGCTGGTGAATTCAACCGCGATTAATCCCGAATTTACCGGAGATGTTGTTGGTGAATATAAAATTCAGCTTGTCGTTAACTATAATGGTTTAACTAGTGATTTGATTAATACGGGAAGTGCGACTGATAGTGTCGTGATCGTACAGGTTGACTATGCAAACAATCCACCGGTTGCTGTTGCCAGTGACGTGACAGGAAAAGTTGGCGAAAGTCTTAATCTGGATGCAACACGTAGTAGCGATTTAGATAATGATCCGCTGACCTATCTATGGAAACTGAACATAGCTAAGTCACCGGGTGGGGCTCTGCTGATTGGTCATGAAAAATCGGTGGCGACAATTGAAAGCAATAACCCTGGTGTTTATTATATTGACCTGGTTGTTAATGACGGAAAAGTTGACAGTCAGACTATACAGGTTAAAGCGACTTTTACCGATTCTCAGGTTAATGCTAGACCAGTAGCAAATGCTGGAGCGAATCAAAATGAAAAAGTGGATAGCCGCTTAAAACTCAACGCAAATGCGAGTTATGATCCAGAAAGTAAACCCTTATCTTCGTACTCATGGAGTGTTTTGAGTAAGCCTGCAGGTGCGAATGTATTACTGGATGCAGGCGGTGTGGTTTCCAATTTTTCTGGAGATATGGCTGGCCAGTATATTGTTCAGTTAGTTGTTCGGGATGAACAAGGTCTTGATAGCCTGGTTTCCGAGCCAGGAACTGCAAATCCCCTGGATCGAGTTACAATTACTTTAACCAAGGCAGGCACTAATGGGCGACCAGTTGCTGATGCTGGACCGGATCAATCTGTTAAGGTTGGCCAACAGGTGACACTGGAAGGTAATGGCAGTGACCCTGATGGTGACCCTATAACTTATGAATGGAGTGTTATCAGTAAGCCTGCAGGTGCAGCTACTCCCTGGAGTGGTAGTTCAATCGAACAAAACCCTGTGTTTGATGCGGCTCAAGCAGGCGATTACATTATTCAACTGGTTGTTAAAGATGATAAGAATCTGGAAAGCCTGAGAGGCACAGCAGCTTCAGTTGTGGTTATTCATGTAACAGATACCAACCAGAACGCAAAGCCGATTGCCAAATTTCAGGTTCCAGTATTGGTTTACACCGGACAGAAAGTTGTAGCGATTGATGAAAGCTCAGACCCAGAAAATCAACCTTTAACCTATAACTGGCAGTTAAAGAATAAGCCATCTGGCTCTGCTGCTACTTTGGACCTGACTAATATCAAAGCTCCTCATTTTGTTGCCGATAAAGAAGGTAGTTATGAGTTAACACTTGTGGTGAATGATGGTCAGTTATCAAGTGAGTTGTTTAGTGCAAATATTATGGCGACTCAGCCTGAAACCGTTAATAAGCCACCAGTGGCCAGTTTTTCGGCAGTAGTAACGCCACAGAGTGATTTTGCGGATATCGTGATGGATGCTTCTGAAAGTCGAGACCCTGACGCAAATGCTGGTGAAGTTCTGGTTTATCAATGGAATATGCTTCAGCAACCTGCTGGTAGCACAATTGATTTAAGCTCTGCCAGTAAAGTTAAGGAAAGCTTTAAAGCTGTGGTGCAGGGTGACTATACCATTGGTCTGACTGTTACTGATGTTGACAAGGCTCAAGGTTCTGTTTCTAAAAAAGTGACTTATAAAGTGACAGTTCCTGAAAAACATGTTGTTAAAGCTAATGCTGGTCATGATCGGAATTATGAGAAGAATTCGATAATCAGGCTGGAAGGTACCGGTAGTGATACCAGAGGTCATAGGTTGACTTTTGAATGGAAAATAATGAGTCCGGCGGCCAATTCTAAAATTAGTATTGAGCAGGCAAATACGCCTCAGCCAGTTATTAAAATTGGAAACTATGATAGTAGTAACATTATTGTTCAGCTTGAAGTGAGTGATGGTACTCTGAGTAGCACCGACACTTTGACATTGAAGCCAAACAGAAAGTGCGGTAATCAACCACCGGTTGCAGTTGCCGAAGTGCTTACTGGCGTTAATTCGCAATTTGAAGCGAGTCAATATTCAACAATTTATCTCTCCGGCGAGAATAGTTACGACCCAGACCCAGAAGATACAATTGCCAGTTACCAGTGGAAAGTGACAAGACCAGACGGTAGCAGTGCGAATTTAGAAAGTGTGTATAACCCATCCGAGACATTGAATTTTGTGGGTAATTACAAGTTTGAACTAATGGTGACCGATAGTCGGGGCAAGGAAAGCAATAAACCATCAATAATGACAATAAAAGTATTAGTTAAAGCTGAAAATCTACCGCCTGTTTCCATACCGCGAGCATTTACTGAAGGTAATCAGATTATGTTAGATGGTAGTGAGAGCTTTGACCCGGAAGGTGATGTGTTGAGCTATCAATGGAGTGTTGTTTTCACGCCTGACACACCTGATTTAATTGTTGATATTAATGACCCTGCTAGTGAAAAAACGAGCTTTGACTATGACCCCGGGCGAGCGGGTATCTATCTTATTCAATTGATAGTTACTGATAGTCTGGGCGCTGTTAGCTCACCTCAGACCGTATTGATTAAAGTGGGTCAATGTGGTGGTGGTTGTACTGTAAAAGATATGGTCGCAAGGTTGGTATATCTTGGTGATGACGACGATGATGACGACGACGACGGCAAAGACAGTGACGACAATGGCAAGTATGGACAGAAAAACGATGACGATGACGATGACGATGACGATGAGCTTGAAGGTCTGTTTAGAGTTGAGTTCAGTTGTGGTGATGATTGTGATTCAAAAGGTCGTTCTGGAACGGCAAGAATCAACGGCATTAGTGTAACAAATGGCCAAATTGTCGAACTTGAAATGGAAGACGACGATGAGGAGCAGGAAGCTGAATGGGACGATGGTATTCTGGAAATCGAAGCTCGATCCTTTGAGATGGTTGTCAAGTGCGACGATGGTTATGGTAACGTAAAAATCAAGAAAGTTGTGCCTGTGTTCGCATTCGAACCTGCCAGATAACATAACCTGGTAATTTGGCAATTAAAAAAGCCGGATAGTTGATCAAACAAATCAACTGTCCGGCTTTATTATTTTAAACGGTATATAAATGGTTTTTTAGTGCTGTGAACTGAAATCTGCTGTTTTGTGTTTGAATCAGTGATTGCTATTTAGCCAGACATTTTCAGCCCAATGCCAGATATCATCCCAATGTTCTTCAGCAAAGTCTTCATTCTGCCAATAATAGACTTCTCCATTTTCATCGACGCAATAATAATCAGTGCCTGTCTGGCAAACGGGGATATAATTTCTTGGTAAACCATTTGCCCAGGCTTCGGCAGTAACTTCGGGCAGGTGTGTGTGCAGCCCTGGGTCGGCAGCTGTTACTGGTTCGAGA
>JADGFG010000315.1 GCA_016743995.1 Kangiellaceae bacterium
TATGATCAAATATTGGAGAAATTATGCAATTTAAAGGATTTACCGTTTATGCTTATTAATACTACAAGCCTGTGTATCAGAACTGTTAATTAGCATTCAAAACTGATTCACTTTGGTGGTAACTAGCAAGCAAATTGATCCACCTACTTTGTTCCATTGCCGCAAACCACACTGCTAGCGATGAGACACTACTGGAAGACTCACCAACATCCCACGCTGCTATTTCCCTGTGCCAAGCGCACTTTGACTAAAACGGGCGAGCCCAAAGTGATGAATCAGGGCGGCGTTCAAAAGACGATTAAAATCGTCGCATTAGAATGCGGCATCAGCAAAAATGTACACGTTCATACGCTCCGACATTCTATCGCGACTCATATGCTTGAGCGCGGTTGTAACTTGCGTTCAATCCAGAAATTTCTGGGTCATGCTTGTCCTAAAACAACAGCCATGTACACCTGAATGACCGAGGAAGTCGCCCAAAATAGCGCGCTAATGCTGAATGACATTATCGATTCGATCAAAGTCATCTGGCGGGAGCAAGATCATGATTAGTCTCGCGTCTATTGCAAAACAATATCGCGCTCAATTCGAACAAGACTATGGCAACAGAATAAACCCTGTTTACACACAAGCACTTGAGCAAATTATTCGTTGTCATACGCCCCAAGCGGGCGCGTTGTTATATCATTGCAATCCCTGTCAATCGGACACCACTTTATACCCTTCTTGCGGTCATCGTCATTGTCCTGCTTGCCAGCATAAAGCCAACTGTGATTGGCTAAACCGACAACGACAAAAGTTACTGCCCGTTAACTACTTTCTGGTCACTTTTACGCTACCAGCACAGTTAAGACATTTTGTTTGGACTCATCAAAAGTGGGCTTACCAAGCCATGTTTGAAGCTGCAAGACTAACGCTATTGTCATTTTTTGAGCGTGATAAACAACTCGGTGAAAACCCTGGGTTGGTTGGCGTTTTGCATACCAGCAACAGGCAACTGAAATATCACCCGCATGTCCATTTTGTTGTGCCTGGTGGCAGCTTATCCAAAAGCAAAGCACTCTGGCAAAAAATCTGGCAAGTACCTTTTTAGAGCAGATAATCTTGCTAAAGTTTTTCGCGGAAAATTGATCGCATTAATGGTTTAGGCCAATGATTACCTGCCTGTTAATACCCCCAAAAAGCACCTATTTTCCAGGACACCCAACACTCAAAATATACCCAATTCATCATCCATAGACAACCCATTAATAATCAGGTAAATTAAGTACCGTTACTAAAAAACAAATAAGGAAATTTAATTATGACAAGGGCTCGTCAATCCATTATCGATTTAGAATCCACACCCTACTACCACTGCATAGCCCGCTGCGTCCGGCGCGCTTTTCTTTGTGGTGAAGACCATTTAACTGGCAATAACTTTGAACACCGCAGAGAGTGGATTACAGAGCGGTTAAGTTATCTGGCTAAAACCTTTTCCATTAAAATTGCCAGTTACGCCATTATGAGTAACCATTATCATCTGGTATTAAGGGTTGATGCTGAAAAAGCAAAAGACTGGAGTGAAGCTAATGTTATTCGGCGTTGGAAACGGATATATAATATTCCACCCATCGTTCAGCAGTATCTTAAAAATTCAAAGTCTGATGCTATTGCAGCTGTTGCTAAAGACATTATTGAAAAATGGCGACAACGCTTAACTGACATCTCATGGTTTATGCGTAACCTGAATGAATATCTGGCGCATAAAGCCAACAAAGAAGATGACTGTAAGGGAAGGTTCTGGGAAGGCAGGTTTAAGTCTCAGCCCTTATTAGATGAATCAGCGGTCATTACGGCCATGGCTTATGTCGATTTAAACCCTATTCGAGCCAACATGGCGAAAACACCAGAAAAATCAGATTTCACTTCCATTCAACAACGTATTAACAAACTGAAAAAACAACCTACAACCAGCATTCCGCTAATGTCACTGAGTTCATCAGGTAAACAGAGCCATCAAAATAACATAACCTTTTCAACCTCGGATTATCTGGAACTGGTTGACTGGTGTGGCAGAGCCATATTACCCAATAAACGGGGTTACATTGATAACAACAAGCCTCCCATCCTGCAAAGACTTAATATGAATGCTGAAGGCTTTGTTGACCTGATGAAAAAGCAGGATGACCTGTCGCAGTTAACCGTAATTGGCTCATCTACGGTAGTGACTCATTATCTGGAAAAACTGGAACAGAAATTCATCAAAGGCATGCACCTGAATAAATCCATTTTTACCTGAGGCTAACCCACTTCAACCGACTTCATCTAGCTATCAGAAACTTCTGAGGAACTCGCTCGCACTCAATTTAAAAACACCGAACAACTATCGATTACCTTTCCTATTTTTCTTAAAAAAATAAGCGTTCATAAAAAAATAGCAACAACTACTAAGAGTTAAAAACGCATTCCCAGCGTTTTCGAACAAAATTATTATGAGAGTGTCCCCTTATATGTTATGTGACCAGCAGAAAAACTGAGCTGAAAAAAAGCCAGGTCATTATAACGTGATTCTGGCTTTTTTTATTCAAGGTGTATGATGGCAATTATTATGATGCTGTCTGGACCAGCGTATGATTTTAATTTGGAAAAGTGAAAAATTGTTACG
>JADGFG010000316.1 GCA_016743995.1 Kangiellaceae bacterium
CACTTCAACCGGTTCCCTCTGATTATCAGAAACTTCTGAGGAATTCGCTCGCATTCAATTCAAAAAACAGAACAACTATCGATTACCTTTCCCGTTTTTCTTGAAAAAACAGGCATTCATAAACAAATAACAACAACTACCAAGAGTTAAAAACGCATTCCCAACACTTTCGAACAAAATTATTATGAGAGTGTCCCCTTATATTCCTTATATTCCTTATATTCCTTATATTCCTTATATTCCTTATATTCCTTATATTCCTTATATTCTTTGACATTTCCGTATCAACAATGTTCCTTCATGCAATAGCCATTACTATCTTCCCTGATTATTTTTATTTAGCTTGCCAATTTTCAGCAACATTATCAACAGAGATTGGCTTGTTGGTTTGTGCGAGTTTTTCCATGAGCGACTGTCTATTATTGGTTTCTCTCGCCGCATAGGTAAAACAACTGCTTCGCTGCTTTTTCAATATCCATGACGTACCGGGGAATATTACCCGGTGTGACATAAGGCAGCATTGATAGATGGTGTATAATATGAAGCGAGGCCCCATGAAAGCTCAGTTGATTGGGATGTATTCCGTCTAAAGATTTCGCCATGAGTATCATTTTATATCGGATCAGGTTATAAGCTAATAGTATCCCCCCACAACTCCTGCTTTGTGCCAACGATATAGTAACCCGAGAGAATAAAATTCTCTATCAAAGAGGGTTAAACTATTATCCGGTGTATCCTCAATCAAGCGTTCCGCTAATACCATTTCATTAACCGCTACGTTATCAAAAGCACTATTGGTGAGTAAATGACTGGTTAACTCCATCTGACAAACCATTCTGACCTGAGGGTAACTCGCTTTGCTATGGTGATTACTAGTCCGCTCAAAAGCCTGATTGTTTTCTGCTGTGTCAGGAGTTCGCCAGACAACGCCATCGACACCGTATAAATTGAGACCACACCAAACAGGGTGTGCGGACTGCTGGTGCCATTGCGCTTGAGTTTGTTGGAATATTGACCGAATACTTTCACTACCGAGCTTTTGCCTGGCTTGAGTGACGGCACCTGGGGCGACATAAGGTGCACCATTGGAGTATAATATCAAGCTGATTGACTAACTGGCGCATTGGAAATTTACGAAATAACGCCATTCCAATAACGGCCCACACCATACTTTCCATCGGTAATTTACGCTTCCTGAGGGTCGCTACACCCAATGATTCGAGACCTTGCTGAATAATTTCTGGAGAAAGAATGTCTGTAAGGTTTTGAAATTCGGTACGGTTGTTGAGTGAGACTTGTGTAAGTGCTTCTAAGAGTTTCATAAAAAAATCCGTTATCAAAAAAGGTCTGATAACGGATTCTGATCCTGTCGATCAAGTTAATCAAATCTTAACTGATCGGCATTATGCGATTACAGCCCTTTTTTTGTCTGATTTTCATTGATGATTACAATACAGCACAAATTCTTTATTGGGCTATGAGATTAACTCGTTTTACTGTATGTTAATTTGGGGCAAAAGAAAAACAACATATTTAATTAGTGATAACCCGGTCACTACACCAAACAATTTATCTCTCAACGCAATGCTAATTTTTGTTTATGCGTTTGTTTCTTTGCAATTTCTTAACACCCCTGTAAATAAATTTATGATAAGCAGTCATCAAACAGGACAGCCAGGTCACCTCTCAACGTTATCATTTAAATGAAATTCTCAAATATCAATAATAAATCACAATTTTCAACATATTATGGTAACGCGTTTGACATAAAAATTTATTCGCATACACTACTCACTTCTTCAACTGACAAATTAAATTCTTAAGAGGAAAAAAAGTGAAAAACATTTTTATAAAACAAGCATTTTTTGCCGCTGCATTCTGCTTCAGCTTAATGAGTTCAGCCTCACCATCTGCACAACACCCTTATGTAAAAGTTAACAACGATTACTGGAACCAAAATTTTAATAGTGCCAACAACATAATAAACACGCATAATATTACTCCAGAGTTAAGATCTTTTTGTATTGCCTATAATTACGAAAAAAGTATTTATATACCAGGAAGCTTTTCTGGCGGCCGTGGAAATGGTTGTTATTATGAATTAAATGAAGCTGTTCACGGGCCTGAAGAGTTCTACTTATTAAAAAATGACGAGTCCGCCTGGAAGTATGTTTTAAAATCAGAGTTAGATCCCAACACTGCTGTTTCACCTGGTCCTGACGAGTTCGGCGATCCAATCTATCACTGTTCAGTTATGGCACCACGAACAAGCTATAGCAACCAGGGAAAATTTATTACAAATCATAACACATGTTATACGCCTGATAGTAATAAACCCCATGGACAAAGATTTGGCGTGAGAGCTGACGACTCCAATTTTATTGTTAAGTACCTTCATCGTGTTCGTCGATAAAACCCTGAGCAGCATTAATAAATTTGATGTTTAGCCTCAAATAAAAAAGGAGCAGGTTGCCCTCCTCCTTTTTTAAGCTGACTGGAAAAGCGTATAAGAAAAACTCGGGGACACCCAGCACTCAAAATATACCGAGAAAAACTCGGGGACACCCAGCACTCAAAATATACCGAAATACTTCCCAGTAGACAACCC
>JADGFG010000133.1 GCA_016743995.1 Kangiellaceae bacterium
GTTCTATATCTGTTAAAAATATATTTGAACAGATTGTCTGTTGTTAAGGTTGAAAATTGATGAATGTGCTTGAAGATTTTGTAAGTCGGGTTCTCAGGAATCAAGAAGTTTTAGTGGTTGAAAAAAGTTCTTATGATTGGCAGTTTAAGTTGCCAGCAGCTGGGTGTGCCGCATTTTATATTATTCTCTCTGGAAAATGCTGGCTAGGTCTAAAAAATAAATCGGAGGTTGTTGTTCTTAAAGCCGGTGATCTTGTCTTTGTATCAAAAAATGTTGAACATGTCATTTTTTCAGGTTATGACATGGATAGGTCTGAGTGCGGAAGGCCTGATTTATCCCGGATAGAGGATGAGTCTTTTGATCATAAAATGCTTTTTGTGACCGGAGTCATTCAATTAGACTACCATTTTCTTCACCCCATGTTTGAGGACTTTCCCAACTATTATAAAGCTTCAGAAGAAGAAAATATGAATACTCGCTCACAGAAAATATTATTGGATTTGTTAAATTTTGAATTGGTAAAAGATAAAAAAAATATTGGTTCGATTGTTTTACATAATTTAATTGTCATTTTATTTTATTATCTGGTAAAAGATTTTCAGCTTCAAATGGTTAGCAAAGGGAAATCTTTATTAGTGAAAAAATGGATTGGTGCATATGCCGACAAATTTCTTGGAGAAGCAATAAAGCAGATTCATAATGCGCCTGAGCAAAAATGGACCGTTGAAAGTATGGCGCGTAAAACCGGGTTATCTCGTTCAGCATTTGCTTGTCGTTTTAAAGAGTTTACAGGTGATACGCCAATGAATTACCTTTCAACCATCAGAATTCAAAAGTCCATTGAATACCTTAAGTTTGATCGAGTGGATATTGAGAGAATTGCGGAAAGGGTCGGGTATTCATCAGCATTTGCCTTTTCAAAAGCTTTTAAGCGGATTTGTGGTATCCCCCCAAAAGAATATCGTAAGCGGTTTAATAAGTGTTAATTCAGGTCTATTTGAATGACTATACCCAAGCATTCTGAAACCTGTATTTCCAGGGATCCTGGGTATAGTCGTGGTACGGGTCATCAGCCGATAGCATTTAGCCAGTTAAGGATAGGTTGCCATTGTGACAGGTCATTTTTTACTTTAGAGATAGGAAAATCAAACACAGTTAACCCTTTGTCCATTGTTTTAATATAATTTTGTGTGTCTCGTAGTGAGCCGACAACAGGAAAATCCATTCTTTCGAGAAAAGATTGCTGTATTTGATGGTAACTGGTGTTGGATTTTACTTTGTTAGCCACTAATCCCACTTTGATGCCTTGCTCCAGTATTCCAGAGCGGTTTAGTGCCATGATGAATCTGAGAGCTGCTTTAATATCAGTTGGAGATGATAAAACGGGAATAAGAATTTTGTCATCGCTATGTAGAATTTCCTCGACATGCTCTAATGTCCACGCTGCGGGCATATCATGGATGACAACATCGGCACCTTTGGTGGATACCGGAGTATTAACAGAAGATGCTATTAGCTTCATTGAAAGATATTTTTTTGGGCGACAGTCATACCAGTCAGAACTGGATTTTTGAGCATCGTGATCAACCAGCAATACTTTTGCACCGTTGTTGGAATAATGAGATGCCAGGTGGGTTGCAATGGTTGTTTTGCCACAGCCACCTTTAGGGTTGGTTACAAAAATCTGGTTCATCCGGCCGCTCTGTTTTATGAGTCTTAACGGAACTATTCGATTATAGACACTAGTTGATTATAGGAACTAGTTGATTATAGAAATAAGCAGATTATAGAAACTACTCGATTGTAATTATCTCGTACTTAGAGGTTTCTATTGTCTGATTGAATTTCAGTTTAACATGCAATTAGTTAAATAGTATTTTTTTCTTCTTTTATACTCAAACTCCCTGAAACCAGTATTTCCAGAGAGTTTGGGTATAGTGCTAGCTATCAGACTTATCTCTATTGTGAATGTTTGTGTGCTATTGTTATTAGAATTATTTTATCCTGCTTTACGAAAAGTGAGGTTTATTCGTTTGTCCAGTCGTGGGTTAAGTGTGTCAGGTTTTAACTTTTTTACACCGTGGTAAGCTAATCTTGCACTGTTTCCCCAGACAAGTACATCGCCCTGATGCAGTTGAAATGCCGTTGAATTTCCTGTTCGTTTTGCTCCAGATACCTGAAAGGTTGCCGTCAGTCCAATTGATAAAGAAACAATAGGCCATTGATAGTCTTTTTCATCTTTATCCTGATGCGTACCTAGACTTGTGCCAATTTTATATTGATTGATCAAGCAGGAGTCAGGAATAAAATTATCGTAACCCACCGTTTTAGCGGCTCTGTTAGCGAGTTGCAAAAATTCTTCTGGCATTAATGGCCAGTTCTTCCGGGTGACAGGGTCAATTGTAGAATATTGGTAGCCATTAAGGTCAGATGTCCAGCCATACTCACCACAATTGGTAATTTCTATTCCCGTATAATGCCCCATAGGAGTCATCATTCGTCTAAAAGGCGACAATTTTATGATCAGGTTGGCTTGCTTTGAAATGGGCTCTATTGGCGTAAAGTCCGTCAACAAGAACATATCGGGATAAATTTCTTCACACTCTGGCCGAGAATTGTTAAACAGGTCACTCATTTAAAATAGCATTCAATAGCGGGGACGTCTGGTATCTTAACAGTAATTGGTTGATTAGCAATATTCGGTAATATCGCTGAATGTGTTAATCCGGTTTGTATAATGTCATTGAATCCAATATGCTTACCCTAATTAATCTGGTGCCTTTATTGATGGGGTATTTGTGACGAAAACTGAACAGCTTGCCTGTCATGAATGTGATTTACTGGTAGCGCTACCTGAATTGTCAGAGGGGCAGAAGGCCGTTTGTCCTCGTTGTGGTTATCTGTTGACTCGTCGGGTAAAGAATGCTCAAAGCCGATTAGCTGCCTTGTCCTCTGGTGCATTATTATTTCTGGGTTTATCTGTTTTTTTTCCTTTCTTATCATTTACGGTTCAGGGCAATGAGCGTGAAGTGACATTATTGCAAAGTATTTATAGTATCGGAGATGAAATATTTCTGAGTGTCGCTATTTTTCTTTTTCTAACAACTATACTGATTCCTGCTGTATTCTTAACAGGAATGCTTTATGTACTTCTTTCGGTAAAAAATAAGCAGCTGTTTCCTTATACATCCAAAGTACTTTATGGATTATTTATGTTATTACCCTGGGATATGTCAGAAATATTTCTTGTTGGTATTCTTGTGAGTTTTGTTAAAATTGCGACACTGGCCGATATATCTTTTGGTCTTTCTTTTATATCATATACATTATTTATTCTTTGTCTGGCGGCCACTTTGATGACTCTTGATAAATTTCAGATATGGCAGTGGGTGAAGTATCGAGATGAAAGAAATGGGAATATTTTGTAGTGAAAAGGTTATTGAAATGAATCAATATGAGAATCATCATATTACAGCTTCTGCAAAGCAGCTTTATAGTTGTCATGTTTGTTTAACGTTAAATAGCTTTGATGAGGATCATTGTATAAATTGTGGCGCAAAGTTGCACTCTCGAAATAAAAACAGCATGCAAAATACCATTGCATTATTGGTGACTTCCATTATTCTTTATGTTCCAGCCAATACTTTGCCCATAATGTATACTCAATACCTTGGAGAAAAAACAGCCAGTACTATTCTGGGTGGGGTTATTACTTTGTGGTCGCAGGGATCGTATCCAATTGCGCTTATAATATTTATTGCTAGCGTACTGGTGCCAATAGCAAAAATTCTGGCGTTGAGCTGGTTATGCTATTCCGTGGTGACCAATAAAGGCTATTCATTTAAAAAAAATCATCGTTTATACCGGTTAACCGAGTTTATTGGTCGTTGGTCTATGGTGGATGTTTTTGTGGTTGCTATTCTTGTCGCTTTAATTCAAATGGGAACTTTTATGAGTGTCCACCCAGGAGAAGCCGCATTGGCGTTTGGGGCGTTGGTCATTACAACCATGATAGCTGCAATCACTTTTGATTCTCGTTTGATATGGGAGCCGGTTAATAAAAAACCTGATTTTGAAGGTGAGATGGTTGATGGTTGATAAAACAGATAAATTACAGTTGGCCAGGGTAAAAGACACGAGAAAACTGTCAGTAGTCTGGGCGATTCCGGCTATTGCTTTTTTGATTGGAAGCTGGATGATTTATTATACCTGGATGAATCAGGGTCCTTTGGTAACAATCAGTTTTGAAACCGCTGAAGGAGTTGAGATTAATAACACCAAGATAAAGCTGAGAGATGTAACGATTGGAAAAGTTGTTGAGTTAAAACTGAACGATGAATTTAACCGTGTTGTACTAACCGCGAGACTAAAAAATAATACAGAATCCCTGTTAAAAAAGGATACCGATTTCTGGGTTGTTAAGCCCCGGGTAGGACGTGCTGGCGTTTCAGGGTTAAGTACGCTAGTTTCTGGCGCCTATATTGAACTTTCTCCTGGTCAGAGTAATGAAGAGTCCTATGAGTTTGAAGGACTGGAAACTCCACCGGTAACGCCAAGTGGGACTCCTGGTTTGCATATTACACTGGATAGTAGTGGGCAGAGAGCATTTGATATCGGCGACCCCATATTTTTTCGTGGTATTCGTGTTGGCCAGATTGAGTATGTACACTTTAATTTTGAAGAGCGCAGAGTCTACTATAATGCCTTCATCGAAGGTCCTTATGATGAGTTAATTACAACCAATACTCGCTTCTGGGAAATTAACGGATTTGAATTTGATGTTTCGGCTGATGGAATTAAGTTTCAAAGTGGCACATTAGAAACGATGATTGGCGGTGGAGTTGCATTTGATGTCCCATCTAATTTAACGCGAGGCGAGGTTATTCGAGAGCGAGCTTATTTCTCAATTTACCCTGATAAAAAAGATATTTATCAAAGACAATATAAAATATCACAAAATTTCATATTGCAGTTTGCCCACTCTATTCGAGGACTTAAACCTGGTGCGCCGGTAGAATACAAGGGCGTTCGAGTTGGCACGGTGCTGCGTACCGACATTGATTATCCTGAAATGAAAAGCTTACTTGACAGAAAAACCCTGATCCCTGTATTAGTTAAAATTGAACCGGGTCGGCTGGGATTAAAAGATAAAAAGACTGAGGTATCGGTGATTAATCAAAAACTGGAATATTGGGTTACTCAAGGGTTACATGGAGTGCTTAGTACAGGCAATTTACTGACGGGAAGTAAATATGTTGATTTGCGTTATTTAAAGGATACAGAAAATCAAAAGCAAAAATTTAATGGTGTTCAGGTTATTCCTACTGCGGCGAGTGAAATTGAACGTTTGTCTGAAAAATTTGGAAGTATTTTAAGTTCGATTGACAAGTTGCCACTTGATAAGATGGTTGATAATGCGAATGTAGCACTAAAAGAAATTGATACCGCAATGAGAAGATTTGCTTCGGCATCAATAAGAGTTGATCAATTATTGGATAATGAAGATAGTCAGTTTCTGGTACGTAATGTTAATGAAACATTAAAAAGTTTCGAATTACTTGCCAGAGGGTTTTCTGATGGTTCAAAAACACATGCTGAAATTCAGCAGTTGATTACTGATATGAATGCGGTGTTTCGTGAATTAAAACCTGTACTATCTCAATTGAATTTACAGCCAAATAGTTTGATATTTGGTGGGGAGCGTGAAACAGATGTTGAGCCTGAAGGTAAAGCCAGTGAATAAATTCTTTTTTATTTTTTTTCTAACCTTGTTGTCGGCCTGTTCTAATAAGCCTCAAAAAATAAATTATTATTCGCTGAGTTTTCCTATCAGTCATTCCGTTGTCGCAGAACAAGGCACCAGGCAACCCTTAATCGTTGTAGAACCGGTGTTGTTGGCAAAGTATCTGAGTCATGAAAATTTGTTACTACAGACCGACGAAAATATGTTTAATGTGGCCTTAGGCTCACATTGGTCGGAAAACCTGGATGTATCTATTTCCAGAGTGTTGATCAATGCGATGCAATCCCGGCTTGTTCAATATCGAATTGAAAAACAGAATTATCATTGGGGGCAGAAACCCAAATATGTTGTCAGGGTGGAACTAACACATTTTCACCCTACCTATCTGAATGAAACGGTCACTGCCGGGCAGTTCTGGGTATTTGATTCGAATAATAATCTCTATCTAAAGAAAGCATTTAATTTTGTATTGCCACTTAGCAAAGATGGCTATCTTCATGCCGTAAAAAAATTAAATACTTCCCTGTTTGATTTATCCGAAGACATTGTTGAGGTGATAAAGTTACCGCAATAATCGATGAGTGATTTAATCATTCATACTGTCGGTCCTTATTGAAAAGTTCTTCAAGCTCTTTTCTACTTTTAGTGGAAGGTTTTTCCGGTGGAATTTTCGTTTTTTCGCTACCACCCTCCATAATGATTTGATCATGGGCCCTGAAGAGGTCAACACGCTGAATCGCTTCGCCGGTATTAAATCCAAGTGAGATCAATGTATCAGTGGCTGCCTGAAGACTTCCGTCAAGAACTTCTCTGATCACCTTATCTGCACCGGATGCGACCAGACGTAAATGGCTCGCTCGGTTTCGGGCTCTGGCAATAATATGCAGCTCAGGATATCGTTGCTTGATAGTTGTTACCAGCTGTTCTGCTTTATCCATGTTGTCGATTGCAATGACGACCGTTTGTGCACTTTCTATGCCAGAGCGAACAAGAAGGTCGAGTCGTGTTGCATCTCCAAAATGAATTCTGTTCCCATAGCCATGTAGAAAATCAATATGTGCTTCATCCTGATCAAGCGCAGTGTAGGGAATATGATTGGCGGTTAATATTCGCCCGGTTATCTGTCCAAACCGTCCAAAACCCAATATGATAACTTCGGGAGTTGTTATTGCCTTTTTATCTGGCTCAACTTGCCTGTTTGAACTGGAGTGAGCGATAAACTCAAAGATGATGAGTAGCGGAGAAGTGAATGCCATTGAAAGGCCAACAATAAGGTTAATTTTACCGGCAATTTCTGCAGGAAAAATACTCATGCCGGTTGCCTGAGACATAATTACAAAAGCAAATTCTCCTCCCTGGCAGAGCATGAGTCCCAGGTGAAACCCTTGTCTCCATGTCATTTCATTCAGGTAGAGTAAAAAACTGATGATTAATCCTTTTATTAACATTAAACCCAGAGCGCTAAGAATTAGAAATAAAGGATCGTTAAAGAAAAGCTCTATGTTGAGGCTCATGCCTATGGCAATAAAAAATAATCCCAGGGTAAGTCCTTTAAAGGGTTCAATATCATTTTCAAGCTGATGACGAAAAGTTGAATTTGCCAGCATTATTCCTGCAATAAACGCACCGATGCCCATTGATAAACCCGCCTGCTGAGTTAAATAGGCGGAACCTACAACAATTAGCAAGGTGGCTGCGGTCATACTTTCTCTGGTGCCGTGACTGGTTATCTGAGTGAGCAGGGGATTAATCAGGTAGCGCCCGGCAATTAGCAATGACAAAACCGAAATAATACCGGGCCACCATTCGTTTGATGAGTATTGGTTTGCAATGGATAAGGACTGGATTAACAGTAAAATGGGAATGACTGCAAGGTCCTGGAGTAGCAGTATAGAAAAGCCTTTACGCCCGTTAGCTGATGCCAGTATACCTTTGTCGGCCATCAGGTGAACGGCAAAAGCCGTGGAAGATAGTGCCAGTGCGAACCCGGTGATAATCGAAAGCTTATAATCTTGTAAAAAGATAAAGGCGATGAGGCTTATTATCAAAGCACTGATTAATAGCTGGCTGCTGCCCAGAATGAAAACCTGTTTTCGCATTTTCCAGAGCGTATCAGGCTTAAGCTCCAGCCCGATGACAAATAGCAGCATAACTACGCCTATCTCTGAAAAATGCAGAATAGTTTGCGGTTGCTGTACCAGGTTTAAAACCTGAGGACCAATAATGATGCCTGCTGCCAGATAACCCAGTATGGCACCCAGGTGAATTCGCTTAAAAACGGGAACCATAATAACCACAGCTATCAGAAAAAATAGAATGAGCTCAATTGGGCTATCGTGTTCCATGAGGACCTTAATAAAGGGGATGGATAGTTAAATTTTAGTTCCTCTTTGAATTTTTCGCTATCGATTTAACCAGATATCCTGTCTCGTTGATGCGCTAGTCCAAAATCAATCATCGGCCCCGCAGGAACGATACCTGTTGGGTTGATATGGGGATGGCTCATAAAATAATGATTTTTTATGTGTTGCATATCGACTGTTTCTGCAACACCTGGTTGTTGGTACAAATCTCGGATGTAGGCAAAGAGGTTGGGGTAATCAATCAGTCGGCGTAGATTACATTTGAAGTGTGAGACATAAACCGGGTCAAAACGAATCATTGTCGTAAAGAGACGCCAGTCAGCTTCTGTGATCTGTGGGCCCGTTAAATATCTCTTATCTGACAATAATTCCTCTAACCAGTCCAGTGCTTCAAATAATTGAACGACGTTTTCATCATAAGCAGACTGTGTTGTGGCGAAACCCGCCTTATAGACACCATTATTGATTTGCGAATAAATTCGTTGATTGAGTTCGTCTATTTCCGAGCGCAGTTCTGCTGGATAATAATCACCTTCAGCTGCGCCAGCTTTGTCAAAGGCACTGTTAAATATACGAATAATTTCAGATGATTCATTATTAACTATCGTTTTATTCTTTTTATCCCAGAGTATTGGAACTGTCACCCGACCAGAGTAATTAGCATCGGCCAGTGTATAGAGCTGATGTACAAAATCAAACTGGTATAAATGATCTTTCAACGAGTCATCATTGTTATTAAATGACCATCCTTGCTCTCGCATTTCAAAATTAACAACAGAAACCGGGATAATAGATTCGAGTTTTTTCAGTTTTCGAAAGATCAATGCGCGGTGAGCCCATGGGCAGGCTAGCGAAACGTACAGGTGATATCTGTCTTTTTCAGCTTTAAAACTGTTCTCTGCAGATTTTTCTGCTGCACTTTCGTCTGTCATCATATTCCTGAACTGAGAAGCTGAACGAATAAATTTGCCTTCATTTTTTTCCGTATCGTATCCCTGGTCGTACCATTTACCGTCGATTAGTAATCCCATTATCTTTTACCTTTAATAGTCATTAAGTTGAAATTGGTCATATCTGTTGAGTGGCTGTGTACTGGAATATGGAGTATTTCAGTACTTGTTGCGATGCTTATACATGATGAATTATGCGGTAATAATTTCTTTTTCTATCTTTTCAATACTGTCAGTTATTGTAGCATCAATCATTGTAATGTCGGTTATACCAATGAATGTCAGCACCTGCTTCAAATAACCGGATGCAAAATCCAGTTGACTTCCTACAGGTACGCCGCCAGAGGCAATCACAATATAAGCTTTTTTCCCTTTTAACAGTCCCTCAGAGCCTTCACTGGTGTATCGGAATGTGAGCCTGGCTCTGCTGATCAGATCAACCCACGCTTTTAACACCGCCGGTATTGAGAAATTATATAAAGGCGAGGCGATAACAATTGTTTCTGCCTCAATCAATTCAGCGACCAGTTCATCTGAGAAACTCAGTGTATCAATATCTGTCTGTGTTCGTTCTTCAGGCGGTGTGAAGTTTGCTGCTACCCATTTTTCATCAATAAAAGGCAGACCTGTTGCCAGTTCACGAGTGATGACTCTGGTATCAGGATTAACCTGTTGAATCTGTTTTGTTAGTCTCTCTGTTGTTTGTCGTGTTACTGAGTTTTCAAATCTTGCGCTTGAGTTTATTTTTAACAGGTTCTTGTGCTTCGTAAGGTTAGTTTTCATTGGGTTTCTCATAAAACAGGTTAATTAAGGTTAATTATATAGTTGACTGAGTAGAAATAAACCGCTTAAAATCGAATGCTATGTTCTCCTAATTAGAACAATAAGCAGGTAATGGAGGCTGATTGTGAATCAGATTGAAGAAATGCAGGCGTTTGTTCGTATTGTCGAAGCTGGTAGCATCTCTAAAGCAGCGGATCAGTTGAATATTGTTAAATCGGCACTAAGTCGACGGTTAAAAGAGCTGGAACGACGATTAGGGGTAAGCTTGCTAACCCGTACAACTCGTAAACAGGTATTGACTGATAGTGGACACCGTTATTACCTGCAATGCTTGAGAATTATTGACGACATTGCAGAAGTTGAAGCTCGAATCAGAAACGAGCATTGTGCACTCGAAGGAAGAATTAAAATTGCCCTGCCGTTATCTTTTGGGGTGAAACAGTTAAGTACCGTTATTCGAGAGTTTAATCATTTGCACCCGGAAGTTGTGTTTGAAATTGATTTTAATGACCGAAAAATGGACTTGATTGAAGAGGGGTTTGATCTGGCTGTCAGAATATCCAGACTGGAAGACTCTAATCTGGTGGCCAGAAAAATGACGAGCTCTCAAATGCTATTACTGGCGAGTGAGAAGTACCTGAATGTATCGGGGAAGCTGGAAAAGCCGAGTGACTTACTTCAGGGGCATGTCAGGATAAGCTACAAAAACGCACCAGACTACTGGAGTTTTGTTGATGATCGCGGTCATCCCGTTGAAATAAAGATGCCGTCAATAATGACAGTCAATAATGGAGATTATCTGTGTCAGGCTGCGGTTGAAGGGCAGGGAATCGTCTATTTGCCAGAGTTTATCTGTTATCAGCAGGTAAAGCAGGGACTACTTCAGCCAATTCTGACAAACTATGTTCAGCCTGAAACTATTGAAGCTTACGTGATCTACCCGCAGTCCAGACATCTTTCTAAAAGAGTCAGAAGTCTGGTGGACTATTTATTAAAGCATTTTTCAGGTAAACCTCCGTGGAGCCTGGGTATTTTGGGTTGAGCATTGTCATCTAAGTATTGTCATCTGAGTTTAAGAGGTTAGCCGTTTTTAGCCGGGTTGATCTGCCTTCGCCACAGGCTTGAGCTGGCTAAGCTGATTCTGTTTGACTCCAGACCCTTCTGGTTGGGTTTCCATGTATTTATTCAGCAAATCAGTTGCAGGGAGCTCTCTTATTTGTTGTGAAAAATCTTTAGAAGGAGGTCTTCTACCGAACCAGCAGGCAATCAGTACTTTCTGAAAGTCAGGGTTCTCAATTGTTCCTTTTAATTCATTATTGATTAAAACATCGATTCCTTTTTCTGGAATAAAGTCGAATACAAGGTGGTCGCCTTTAAATAGTTTTACTTTCATCAATTCACTAAATTTTAAAAATGCTTCTGACATTTTCTTGAGTTCTGTTTTTGAATTATTGACCAATACCGAGTTGACCCAATGCTCATGGTTTTGTCTTGCAGAAAACTGGTTAACGATAAAGCGTGACTCCATGCGAATACGGTGTTTTGGTAAAAAAGGATAAGATTGATACTCATCATTGCTGGCGTAAATTGCCGCATAAAAAATGGGAACTTTAAAGTTGGATTGAATAGCTAGTCCGACCAGTCGTGGTTCTGTGGTTTCTTCTGAAGAAGCGGCATAACAAAACAGATTTAATGTCAGCAACAGAGGGAGTGTATAAGCGTTCATTTTTAACATTATTGTAACTTCCGTATAGATAATAAAGGTTAAGCAGAGATTAGTATATCAGAAGGAGATATAAATTGAATTATTTATGTTCAAAAAAATCATTTAGTTCACGCGTGATCCCATAACTGTGACAGAAGTCTCCTCAGAACCGACGGAGTCGCCATCCAGGCACCGTTATTGACATTATTAATGGTACTCAGTGTTGATTCGGGTCTGATAATCGTAGTTTAATGGGAAATGGTAGAAGATTATTTCGGCAGTGTTTATCAATCGCGTTAGTTAATTGTTCGTTTAGTCATGATAGGACTATCTGGATTTCCGCTTTTCTAACGTCATAAAAGTTTAATTGAGGACTATTTCTGTGAAAATGATAACAATTATTAACGGTACTATTTTATCACTGATGCTGACTGGTTGTAGTCATGCGAATGTTAAAGCTGGCGAATCCAGCCTGTTTGTTTATAAAACCAAAGGTGCTATTCAGTGTGAATCTAAAGGCATCACGCTTCAGCAAAGTGTTCAGGAATTAGATAAAGCAGGTATAAAAGCTGAGAAATCACATTGTGCTATTATGACCGGGATGAGTATGATCGCAATGTGTGGCGCAGGTACATCGGATATTATTGTTCATAAAATTGATGCTAAAAACCTGGTAAATGCCAAAACTCTGGGCTTTGATGAGGCTAAAAAACTGATTGATGAAAAGCGAGGCCTGAATTATAAGATTACCCAATGTAAAAATTGAGTCGACTATTGTATATTAG
>JADGFG010000134.1 GCA_016743995.1 Kangiellaceae bacterium
AATCACTTGAGTCTGATGTTGCATCTTACTCACTCCCTTTTCTTCGATTGAACGATGAATCATTGCATGACCTGCAACCCCGGTTGATACGCCAGTCAACTCAATATCCCGGACTCCTCCATTATAAACATCCAGATAAATTGCTGCACTCATACTAACAGCAGGCCGTGATGGCATACTGACATTAGTCACAGTAATATGGTTATCTGCTGCTTGCAGAAACAAAGAACCAGATAAGACCCAGGCTATCGACATCTTTAAGCCTGTTTGTATCATAAAGAACATTTTCATAGATAAAAAATCCAGAATAGATGTTACAGAAGATCCATTGTAGCAAGTTAAGCTAATTGGTGCCTGCTGTATAATAAAAAACTTCCGTAACCTGAAAATCAGGTCAAAGAAGTCATATATTTACATCTAATACGTCGCATTCCAGGTAACTATTCGCTTAGAGCAGCTGAAGGATCTGGCGACTCTTTTTTAAACCGTTATTTTTAAAGCAACAATTCTCTTAGTAGAACAATACTCCCGCTACAACATATAAAATAAGTACAGGCAGCGTAAAAGTAAATAACCCCAAAACGGCGACAATTCTAACTAACGCTACGTCCCAACCAAATTGACGAGCCATTCCTGCACAAACTCCCATCAACTTACTTTTTGCTCGTGGCCGGGTGGAATCTGAATATTCCCTGTAATAATGACTATATTTACTCATTGCTCTCTCCTGAATTAAATTTAACCGTTTCTGGCATAGTGTCGGACTTTCACCCGCCAGGTTATTAAAGTATTGAACTGCTCAGCCTACTGCTTACTGCTCATTTTGCTTTTAAGCGCTTCAATTTCTGTGTTTAAAAGTTCATCATCTTCAAGAGAATCAATTTGTTGACTTAAACTCTGATTTCTACCCAGATCCATTGCTTCAACTTGTGCCTCCAGCTCATCCATTCGTCGTTCAAAGCGACCAAACCGATGTAAGGCTTCATTGATAGAAGAGTCATTTAATTGTTTGCGTGTTTGAATTGTCGAGTGAATAGTATTATGACGAGCCACCATAATATCTCTTCTGGCAATCGCCTCATTTAGTTTTAATTGTAATTTACTAACATCCTGCTCTAACCGTAGTAACGCGGCTTCTAACTCTTCCAGCTCTGCGACTTTAGCTTTGATGCCTTGTTCAACCTGACGCTTCTCCTGCAAAGCCTGGCGAGCAAGATCTTCTCTATTTTTTTGTAACGCTGTTTCAGCTCTTTGTTGCCATAATAGAACTTCATCCTGCATCGATTTAAGCTGACGCTGCATTTCTTTTTTATCGGCAATCGTACTGGCTGATTCCGCACGCACATCAAATAACGTACTCTCCATTTCACCGATAATCATTTTAACAAGCTTTTCCGGGTTTTCTGCTTTTTCCAGCATGGCAGAAACATTACTACTGACTACATCCGAAAACCGTTTAAATACACTCATTTGCTTCCTCTCTAATCTCGTTATAAAACCGATTAATAAACTAACTCAACTCACCAGTTAATCCAGTGATTAAATAAGATTACTTCACAGATCGTGCCAGAGTTTACATTGACGCTATAAGCAATTGAATTATAAAGAATTAATCTATAAATACAACGATATTGTTTAGTATTACCTGCCATGCTCCATTCTTGTAAATGAGCAAAATAACCAAAATATGGTGAATTTAACAATGATAAATACAAACCCGATTTCCTTATCTGATGTCTGAAAAGAGAGACACAGACAATCATTTTTTATTCAGGTGATTGCACGCAAAAACAGGATAATGTCAGCCATTAAACAAAAGTAAATAGCTGACTCTGGAATAAAAATATTGATTACTCATCACTCTCCCTGAATAAGTTTAAGCGCAGAATGGATAACCGAAATACCGGCTCCCTGTTTATACGCATTTTCGCTAAGATGCCTCCGCCACAACTTACCTCGCGGCCGTGCATGAAACAAACCCAGAATATGCCTGCTAATATGTTGTAGTCGAGCGCCTTTAGCCAATTCTTCTTCAATGTAGGGAATAAGAGCATTCACAATATCATATCGGGATCGCTGCTCAGATTCACTCTCAAAATAACGCTCATCCATTACTGATAGCAAATAGGGATTATGATAAGCCTCTCGACCAATCATCACGCCATCGACATGCTCAAGATGCTGATCAACCTGGCTGGTTGACGTCACACCACCATTGAGTATGATTTCGAGCTCAGGGTAATCACGTTTCAACTGATAAACAGTCTGATAGCACAGTGGCGGAATCTGCCGATTTTCTTTAGGACTCAAACCAGAAAGAATGGCTTTTCGAGCATGTACAATGAATGTTGTACAACCAGCATTTTTTACAATATTCACAAAGTTTGTTAAATCCGTGTAACTGTCCAGATCGTCAATGCCAATTCGATGCTTAACCGTCACTGGTAGACTGGTAGCCTGCTTCATTTTCTCCACACAAGACGCAACCAGCTCAGGCTCTGCCATCAGGCACGCGCCAATCTTACCCGACTGAACACGATCAGAGGGACAACCCACATTTAAGTTAACCTCATCATAACCGTAATCCTCACAGATTTTAGAGCACTCTGCTAAATCGCTCGGATCACTCCCACCAAGCTGAACAGCGACAGGGTGCTCAGTATGGTTAAAAGAAAGGTATTTTTTATGCTCACCATGTAAAATAGCCCCGGTTGTTACCATTTCAGTGTACAGCAGAGTATTGACTGAAATTAACCTTAAAAAATGGCGACAATGACGATCCGTCCATTCCATCATTGGGGCAACGGATATTTTACGATTGAGCAGGTTTGCAGGTGTACTACATGGCTGTTTCATTATTAACTCAAAATAACGTTTATCAAAAATTGTTCTTATATACCCAAATTCTATGGAAATACAGGATTCGGGGAGTTTGGGTATAAGACCTGTAATGGTCATTCACAGCGCATTTTATAAAATTATGAGAAAAACTTCTTCAGTTTTTTAATGAAATCGATAAGGTTGACAATGGTGGCCCAATGAAGAACCACCAGAATATACAACTAAATTACCACGTTAATGACACGCCATTATTAAAACTTACGTATTTTTTTTATTTCTTCTGGTGTAATGGCCAGAGACTCCAGGAATTTCTGATGTTCATCAGGCTCCATAGCCTCAAACTTTTTATGCCAGTTTATCATATCCTGATCACTTAACCCGGCTGCCTGCATTATTTCGACCCATCTATCTTTAGTCACCATCTTTTTCTCCAGTAAGGCTGGTTGCTCCAGCAGTTGAACAATTGCTTTTTGTTGTTGACGCAAAACGTGTATTTCTTTTTCGAGCGCGGTAAACTGCTCTCGTAATATGCGTGCTTGCGCAACACTGTCTTTTCGATTAACAAGATCAATCAACTTTGATACCGGCAACCCGAAAGACCGATAAGCCAGAATATCTTCGAGCATCCTGACTTGCACTTCTCCGTACCACCGATAACCATTATCTGAACGGCTCGCTGGGAACAATAACCCTTTACGCTCATAATAAAGAACCGTCGCTCGAGAAATGCCAAACTTACTGGCTAGTTGACTTACCGTTAACATCATTAATCTCTCTCATTCATCGAGCAGTCAGTCTGAACCCTGAACCTATAGTCAGGTCAACAGATAAATCAAAATAAGTGACATAACGTAAAAGCAGCCTCTTACTGGTTCACAGCAATCACTTCACCCCCATACGACACTACAGGGTTAACTTTCGCAATACTGGCAGATTTGGCATTCTCTTTACTCATAGCAGGTTTAACGATAATTTGCACGACATCAGCAGACTCTGCTCCTTTATCATCAACAACTGTCAACTTAAACGCTAATACCTGTTGCTGATGAGAAGTTTCAGGCGCAACGAAAGAAAGATACTGTGTATCACCCCCTTCAAAAGCAACACTTGTTCCTGAAACCTGTGACCATTTATAAGAAACAATTTCCCCATCAACATCTTCACCTTCCCCCGACAGAGTCACAATTTCATTTTCAAATGCAATCTTAGATTGCCCTACAATAGCTGTCGGCCAGACATTGTAATAGGATGCACTTGTATCACTTCCAGAACAACCAATTAATAATAATATTCCCGCTAATACACTCAACTCAATTATTGTTTTGCACATTTTACTTTCCAGTCAACCCGTTATCTTTACGTCTAGTGTTTAAATGATAAAGCCATTATATTTTGACAAGAATGAATGCAAACTGAACTTGCTAAACTTGAGTGTAAGTAATCCACTGGTAATACCAGAATATGGCGAGGTATTTCCTGTCTCAGATGATGGGTCCGTTGGCGACCAGATGACTAGCTCGTTCACCAGCGCTCTCTCATTTTGAGATGTAAACAGAGATATTACTCATAAAGATTCAAACACTGCTAATCTTTTGGAACCTCCACCTTGTTCAGAAGAATTTTGCACGATTTACAAGGTTAGAGGCTCTTCCAATCAGACCAAGGAGCTTTGTAATGAAAGTACTAAGAAATGTATTTATTGCACTAATATTATCATTTTCATCAACCTTCGTTTTATCAGCCAATGCGCCTGTTAATATTGTTTATCCCATACATGGGCATAGCTATCATAATTACTTCACTGCTAGCTTTGGAGTAACCTGTTCCGGCGGGCAGCATACTGCCTACTGGTACATTGATGGTGTTTTAAAAGGCAGAGCCAGTTTTTATGATCAACTGTCCGTTCAGTTTTCACAAAAAGCGCCATCGGGAAATCATGTTTTTGAAGTTCGCACCACTTGCAACTCAAGTGATGCAGTAAAATTTTCGATATTCTAGAAGTGCAATAACAAGTTACCGACTCAGTGCGTCGGGATTAAAAAATAGTCGTGTAGCTGTTATTTAATATCAAGTAGCAGCTACATCCTATAAGCCACACTTTTTCTTAATTACATTTGATAGCGTGCTTTCTTATGAAAAGCTGATAACCTTTTAACTTCAAGTTCATTTTTTAATTTCAGATATGGCTTGTCTTTAAATTTACTACCTCGGAGCTGAATAGAGATACGCGAAGCCTCTGGCATTAAAACAGTCTCTTGATAAAAAGACCGGATATCTTCCAGGCTGATTTTCTCAACTTCTTTGATCAGCTTATGTCGAGTATCAAACTCCCACTGTTCTTGATGCCAGTCCGTCAACAAGGGAATCATCTCTTCTCTCAGATTTTTGGGCTTTTCATTAAGTTTAATTAACGTACTGTTTTTAAACTGATTGAAATCTTTTTCTGATAATTCATCTAGTAATATTTTGTACTCTACCTTGAAGTCGTTAAACCTTTTTTGAATAGTGGCCACATCTTTAGCTGGTGATTGAATAGCAAAAACCATAGCAGTATAGTCTTTTATCACTTTCATTGAAGCGGTTACCGCATAAGCTAACTGTTCTTCTGTTCGTAATTTATCATAGACCGCCGTACGCAAATGATTACTTAAAACCCTTGCTCTGGCTTCTTGTTGTAAACTGCTTTCTGGATGGACGTGCATATTCAGTACTGCAACATCAGCGACATCCAGATCCTTCCTGTAAACAATAGACTGTCCTGCTTGTGGCTGTAGGACTTTTGTTCGAAAGTAAGGTGTTACCTTGCGTTTTGCAGGCATAGAGCCGTGAATTTCTTTTACCAGAAAATCAATATCTTCTTTGGCATAATTACCAAATGCAAAAACCCTGATATGGTTATTTGACATGACTTCATTCATAAAACGCGTTAAATCCTCTGGCTTGAGCTTTTTGGCAGCTTGAATCAGCAAGTCATTATCGTACCCGGAACCAACTGCAATCGAATTTAAATAATAAAACAACTGATAAAAGGGAAACTTCTTTTCTCCATTTTTAATCTGTCGGATATATCGGTCGCTAGCCTGCTGAAAGCTTTCTTTCTCCACTTTAAAATTTAATGCTGCCAGACTACTTTTAATTAGTAGCGGTTGCTTATCTGTAAAACCACTAATCGTTAACTCCAGGCCATTAACATCACTCAAACCAACATTCATCCCAGCAATAGAGGCTTCCGTTATTAATGCACTTTGGTTAAGGTGATAAAGTTCCGACCAGATTGAGAGAAGTATTTGCCCAGATATAGAGTTCGCACGCGCCGGACTGTTAAAATAAATATTTAGCACACCTTCGGGTTGTTGGGTGAAATTTTTAGAAGGATATAACCACGCTGAAAGCCCATCATGCTCATAAATAATTTCAGGTTTATTCTGTTTGTTTCTTTTTGAATTTTTTATGGTAAATTTTTCCGGCATCAACCGGTTTATTTCGGGTAAAGCTAACGCATAGTCAACAGGCATAGACCAACGTTTTATTTCCTCAGTACTGATATTCTCAATCTTATATCGTCCATCATAAAAGTGCATTGTCTTATCATGAGGCTCTGATTGACTAATGTACCATATTCTTAAAGTACTCAAATTTAGTTGGCGTAACACCTTTTTAATCGATTTTTCATCAAAAGACGTATAAAGGTAAGGCGCAATAATTGCGTCAGTGGCTGGATAAGACTGCATTTCATCCGCAAGATTTGAGACATAATCAAAAGCATTTGTCTTTTCAAGAAACCGAAACTGATTATCCAGCGAAGTTTTAATTTCTTTAAAATATCGACTATCAATCCCCTCTTTCTTAATTTTCCCGATGTATTGCATTACGACCGCAGTAATTTCTTCTCTTGCAAGCATTCCAGCCTCCGTTAAATCAATATTAATAGAGAAAGAACCATAATTGCCATACAAATCAGGCGTTGCTCCAACACTCAGACTGGAAATCAACCCTTTCTTTTTTAGCTCAAACGCCGGTGTTCCTGGCATTTCACTTCCCAGTAGATAGCTGACAAAATAGTTCGGTTTGCTTTTGTAATCATTCGTATTATTTTTTATCGTAAAATCGAGAACTAGCTGTTTTACATCTTCATTAGGTACATAGTAAATCTTCTTTCCTGCCATTTGGGAAAACTCAACAGACTGAGTGACCACAGGCTTTTTTATCGATTTATTTTTTATTGAAGCAAAGTGTTTTTCCGCTATTTTTTTCAACTGTTTGACAGACAAGTGGCTGACCATTGCGACTTTCATTATGTTCGCAGAGTAATACTGCTCATAAAACTTGATAAGTTCTGGATGTAATTGACTATCTTTTTTATCACTCAGAGACTCCAGGTTTCCAATTAAAAACCGATTGGCAGGATGGCTTCCCATCATTGAACGACTAAGCTTAAAGCGGGCAAAGAAATCCATTTCACGTCGCATTGACCATTCTGCATTAACCGCATTTTTTTCTTTCTCTGAATACTCTGGATATAAACGAGGAGATTTAAAAAAGTCTGAGAAACGGTCAAGTGCCTCGTCAAAAGCATCATTTTTAATTTCAAACATATAGTTAGTAATATCCATCCAGGTATACGCATTCGCAGACCCCCCATTTTTTGACATGAACTCACTGTAACCATTAGATTCAGGAAAACGATCAGTCCCCAGAAACAACATATGTTCAAGGTAATGTGCCATTCCCTGCTGGGATTCCGGGTCATTCATCAGCCCAGCCCCAACACTTAGAGAAGCCGCAGACTTATCAACAGAAGGATCTGAGATAAGAATAAACTCAATACCATTGTCTAAAACCAGAGTAGCGTAGTCCCGCTCATCATTAGGACTGATTTTAATAGATGATGTCTGTGAGGCTACGGCAAACAAAGGTGTCAGAAAAATAGATAAAACGATGCGGTATGCAAAAGCCAGATGTCGTGGTTTCATATTCATTCCAATCAGTTAACTTTAAATTTTAAACAGAAATGGTCTGCCATGATATTATTACAAACGATAATAATTTGCATTAATTGAGTAGTTCTCGTATAGTTTGCGGCGCGCAACTATCGCAACAGGTTATAAGCGGTTCAGCAAAATGTAACATGATAAATAGCCTTATTTAACACCCAAAAGAACAAGCAGGGCCTGAGAACCGGTGAGATTACTGATAACCTCCATCTGTATTCTGTTTTTAACGATACCAGATACTGTAAATGCCAGACAATATATGACTCAAAAAGAGTTTTTGTCGCTTGTATTCAAGTTTGATTCTGAACAAAACAAACCTAAAATGAAGACGTTATGGCTTGATGATATCACTCAACAAGCACTCACGACTGTACTCGGCCATAAATACCCTAAACTACGCATCAGATACTGGCAGCGAAATAAACAGACAGTCTGGTTTCTCGATAAAATAGGAAAAGAACGACCTATTTCATTTGCTATCAGTATTAAGCATGATGAAATTCAACGAATCAATGTGCTTACCTTTAGAGAAAGCCGCGGTTATGAAATACACATGCAGGCTTTCACAGAACAGTTTAACCAGCTAGGCCTTGATGAAAATAACCAATTAAATCAATCAGTTGATGGCATTACCGGTGCAACAATGTCAGTGTCAGCCATGAAAAAAGTAGCCCGTGCCGCGTTGGTTCTGGCCAGATTAGTCACTCAATGAACGCCCACCAGAAAAAACACAGAAAAAAAAAGAGAAATAGTCTTTTCAGAAAGTGGCACAGGCGAATTGGTTTTACCGTTTCTCTATTTCTGCTCAACCTGTCTGTTACAGGCTTCCTGCTGAATCACTATGAGTTTTTCGGCTTTCATCATAAAACGATTCAATCTAACCTGATACTGAACTGGTACGGCATTTCTGCCCCAGAATCGGCTAATTGCTTCAGTGACAAACGGAATCATATCTGCGAGCTTGATCAGCATATATACCTGAACCAGCAATTCTGGAAAAAAACAGATTCGCGCCTGCTCAACGTGGTCTCTAATTCAGATGGCCTTGTTCTTGCCACCATGCAATCACTTTATTTTCTCTCCAGAAACCTCGACTTAATTGATGAAATATCAATTACGGAGTCAATCAACGAACAGGCTCTCAGCCTGTCTTTCGAAAACTCCCAATTAATCATCAATACAGTACAGGGCCACAATTTCTCGCTGGATTTACAGACCTTTGAGTGGATAAAGCTCAGTTCACAAAACATGCCACAACCAGACAACTCTCTTTCAGAGGTAACAGTTGTTCAAAAAACAAAACAAACGAACATTGCATCTCTACAGAGTGACTATCGAAAACGCCAGATAACACTGCTACACTTCATTCAGGATATGCATAGCGGCAGAATTTTAATGGCTTCTGGTATTTTAATTAACGATATTACCGCTTTTGCAGTATTTTTATTAGCCATTTCCGGGTTAATTACATGGCAGAGACGGAAAAAAAAGGAAAATGTCACAGAGCAACACTCAATTTAACCTTTTTTAATAAAATCCTGTACTGCTGCTGAGCGGGACAGGTTTATTGGTTCCAGCTTATGTACGGCTCTCTTAATGGCCGAACTCAGCGACCAGATTTCTGCGCTGGCCACTGGATCTGTCCACTCATAAACGCTGCAGCCTTCAGCAAATGAATCCATATAAGCAACTCTAAAAGTCAGCTTGTTCTTAAACTGTGCAATATGGGTATTCTTTTTTACTCCCTGAATGACTTCTTCTGACGATTTAACTCGTCGCCGAACTCGATTCCAGCAAATTTTAGGTAACAAGCCTTTGTTGAACTTTATGGCTTTAGTTAACAACGCTTCGAAGGTTTCAAAAGACCATATTTCAACACTTGATGGCGCTAAAGGAATAATCAGCATATTTGAAATCAATAACATGGCTCGCACCGTTGGGTTAACATGTGGCGCGCCGTCAATTAAGATATAATCAAATGAATTCTTGTTTTTTTCAATCAAAGCAAAGAGTTGAGAAGGCGTCGCAGCCTTTTCTACTGATAACCCGGCTTCTTCATAAAGGTCAGCCCTGACAGAAAACCAGGCCGATAATGAGTTTTGTGGTGGATCGCAGTCAATCATCAGCACTTTTGCTGATTGAGAAAACGTGACTGCCAGGTTAGCACAAACCGTGCTTTTCCCCACTCCACCTTTTGACTGTGCAATAGAAATGATTTTCGCTGTCATAAGCCCAGTTACCCATAATCATCAATGATTAACCTCATAGCGGATAATTTAGGGGTTTTTAGCGGATAAAGCAATCTTTTAATAACTAAAGCTCATTAAGCTGCGATATAGCGAAGTGGTTACGGGAAACCGGGCTTTCATCGCTATTTGTGCCCGGTCCTGAAAAAATCGGAGTATCGGCCAGGATTTAAAACTGATTTTTAGCCGCATAGTCGAGTTTTCGTTGACTGTAGTAAGTCACCAGCTGATCAATATCCTCCTGATTATATTCTCTCAACCCACTCATCAGCATATGTTTCTCTCCACTACCTGTTTTATTTCCATCAACCAATATATTAAACGCTAGATTAACCTTACCCCGCTTACCTTCCACATCAAGAGTTGCTTTGTTCAACTCAAGCACAGGTTCTCCTTCAACAAATTCATCCATTTGTAATGACATGCTCTGGTACATCACCATGGGCCGTTGCGGATTAATCATCACATTTTGCTCCTGCATTAGTTTCACCAGGATATGTGGGAATGTATGACCTGAGAATGCAACATATTGACGTATCAATTTCTCAATAAACGGTTTATCAGAACAGGTGTTACCACTTCTTTGTACGGTAATAAATTGCTTTTTTTCGTCATCTTCAACAGATAACAAGCCATTCTCCGCCGCAACAAAATGTACCTCATTTTTATCATTGACCATTCCAGAGAACTCAAATTGCATCTGCTGATTAATACCATGCTGGCTTAATACCAGACTAAATAACAAATCACCCGGCACACAAAAACGTTTATTATCAGGATCGTGTATTGGATTAAAGTCGTCGGCGATATTTTTTGCAAAATCACTTGCCTGCTGTCTGCTAAAAGATATTTTTTTACCTTGCTGAGAATAATAATTTTGTATAAACACTCTCTTCTCCAAAAACTGATACTAACAGTCAAAATTAGTGGACGACCTGACACTTCATTGACAATACGTATTCTGAACAAACTGAAAATTTCTGTCGAATAACATGAATCGACTTTAAATAAAGGGCGCACTATACCGATGAAATTACGAGTAAGCAATATTGTCAGACAAAGCATAAAAATGAACAATCAGTCACAAAAATAACTTTATCTGGATTATGGGCATAAAAACTGCTAATAAAATGTGGAAAAATTTTCACTTTATGCCAGGCTTTAGCAAATGTTATCTACCAGCCAAAACATGGAATTGTTTTATAAACAGAGATTAGTCGGCATCATACTTGTATTAGCTTTTTCCGGGCTAGTCGTTGCGATGTCGTTTATTGCGTTAGCTCAAATCAAAAAAGAAACGGTTAATAATGTAAGGGACTCACTTCAAACCATTTTATTCGCGGTTCAGGAAGCTCATAATATCTCCGTTTCGCAGAAACAATCAATAGTAAATACCCTTGCAAGCGCTCCTCCTTTATCTGAGCTAACTCAACAAATAATCAAGTTACAACAGGAAAATGTAGATATTATCAACAGTCAACCTCTCAGAAAATTACGAAACCTGATTGCAGGTCAACTTGCAAGCTTTGAAGACAACGATTTTTATCTCATCGCTCTGGATCGCGTTAATATCGCATCAATGCATAACTCGTCATTAGGGATTGTCAGTAATATTCATAGCATGAGCAAAAAACTGCTGGATAAGGCTTTCTCGGGTGAACCAACCTATATTCCACCAATGGAATACTCATTAATAGCAAACAGAGAATTCAGATCAACCTCATCACATTCATCAACAATGTACGTTACCAGCCCGGTGAGAGACAGCAATAGAGACATTATAGCCGTACTGGCAATAAGAATAGATCCAGACAAGCATTTTAGTAACATTACCAAATTGGGTCGTATTGGACAGTCGGGGGAAACCTATGCATTTGATCGTAACGGCATATTGCTAACTGAAAGCCGCTTCATTTTCCATTTAATTAAAACTAACCTGATCGATACCGGACAAGCAGAGGTACTTAACCTGAGAATATCTGACCCCGGTGGAAACCTGTTAAATGGTCATCAACCACAACTTCCTCTCGAAGATATGCCACTCACCAGAATGGCTAAAAGTGCAACTCAGGGAAATAGCGGATACGATATGAAAGGCTACAGAGATTATCGCGGTGTTAACGTTTTAGGCGCATGGGTATGGGT
>JADGFG010000317.1 GCA_016743995.1 Kangiellaceae bacterium
TGATTCTGGCTCTTACCGGATTTAAATCTACATAGGCCATACAGGAAAAGACAGCGGCTTCGTCGAGTAATGCCTGTGACGAGTACCTGCCTTCCCAGAAGCGGCCTGTGCAATTTTCTTCACCATTACTTAATTTGGCAAGGGGCTCATTTAATCGTCTCATATACCAGGATAAATCCCCCAGTCTTTCTCGGTATATTGCTAACCTGTCCGGGTCATGAATTATCGCCTGCTTCTTCATTTCCCTCTGGGTAGCATTTTCCAGCTTATCCAGTCGACTGGGATATACCTGTAACCAACGCTCAGCCACTTCTTCATCAGACCAACGCTGCGGCGCTTTGGGGTCAACATAAAGCACAATATGATAATGATTATCCATCACCGCATAAGCAAAGATTTCAACGGAGAAAATATCACAGAGTGATTTCATTCGATTTTCAAGCCAGCTTTTTCGGTGACTGCAATCATAGCCAGTCAGCTCATCAATACCGCATAAAAATGCTCTCCTGACACAACGATTGGTACAGTGATAAAACCCTGGCATTTCCTTATCGACAATGTTCTTTCGTGCTATCGCCATAACATTCTTCCCTGATTGTTTTTATTAAGTCTGCCAATTTATAGCAACATTATCAACAGAGATTAACTCGTTGGTTTGTGCGAGTTTTCCCATGGGCAGACTGTCTGTTTAAGGTTTAATCGTTCGACGTTTAATTAGGTAAAAAGTATGATGGAAGCGGCGACGGCTACAGTTGGTTTGTGCGAGTTTTCCCATGGGCTGACTGTCTGTTATTGGTTCTTCCATCAGCTTCCTCCTTTCTTTTTATGCGCTTGAGTTAGCTCATTTTCTTGTGCCAGATTGAGTTTAAACAAACGGTCAGTCACATTATCTCCATAACGGCTATCGAATTCCGCACAATCAATTTCAATACATGCACCGAGTCTACAACGCCAAAGAAACTGTTTGATATTTGTAATAGCACATCAGACAGTATTGCCATCTCCTTCAGCCAACAAGGTCAGCGTTTTCAAAACGATAATTTCGGAGCTAAAATACAGAGCCCCTATCTGCCTCTGTCAACGCATAACACCGCACCTTACGATGCAATGCCCATAACTCAAGGTCCTCGCGAGTTGCTAACCCTTACAAGGTAGTGGGCTTTCACCGCCGGTTGATTGCCGACTTTTCTCGGCGCACTGGCTGTCCCCGCCTTTCAACAGCAACAAGATAACAATTTCAATAACTCTGACCCTTTGATCCTGACGCAGGGGGATATTGACTCCCTTACAAGGTAGTGGACTTTCACCGCCGGTTGATTGCCGATTTTTCTCGGCGCACTGGTTGTCCCCTTATTTCTGCCCTTATTTCTGTTATCTACTTTAAATGACAATTCAAAGTATGGCGCAATATGACGCCGACATTAAGGGGAGATGTCCATCTAATCACCCACCGCTTAAAATATAAAAAAATCATCCCCCATAGATTATCTTTTATGACAGAAGAATTAACAACGTCAAACCCAAGAAAGCTATACAAAACGGAAAATAAATCAGTAAAGTTAATCGTAATTTATTTCCTTTCTTCGACAACTCATTATCTTGAACCATCAGATACTCCTTTTTCATAATAGATTTAAGCAAGTTAAATTGTGTTTTTATTTCACCAAAAATAATCCCTTCATTTTTGATACCTCTCCATCTTTCAGGATGCTTTTTACTCAGCATATCTACATACTTACTTGAATAAAATGCACTAAAAATAACGCCAACAAAAAGCCCAACAAAAAAAACGATCCAAATTAACGGTAGTAATGATTCCATACTGATCTAATCTCACTTATAAATAGTAAACGTATATCCAACTGTGGTTGAGACACTTGCTCCACCACCAGTACCAATTTGAGCTGCCCCAGATACTCCTGACTCACTAAGCCTTGCGGAAGCACGAGCCGCCCCCCCAAAACCACCTGAGGCAGAAGCTTTTGTTGTTATTCCGCTTGTTGAGCCTGCTTTAATACCACCAGCAGTCGAGAAACTCACGCCTCCACCTAAACCAGCCCCAACATAGAGCTGAACTTCTCCTTCCGCTGACACGATTACATCAATCGCTCCAACAATAATAAACCCACCACGAATACTCGTAGTTAAACCTAAATTCTTTTTATAATCTGATATTTCAATATTGTTATTAAATTTAGACTCAGATTTAGTAGGAGGAGTATATTTAACCCCTCTAATCATTGCCATAAGTTCATCTTTATTACGTGCAGAGTAGTAATCGGGTCTATCTTCATTGTCTCCAGGAGTTGTCCTTGGCATTCGAGGAGACAATGAAGAATTATCCACCGTTCCACCTGAACCAAAAGGGCCGTCAGAACTTGATTTATTATCATCTTGGTCGGGAGCAGTGACATTAACTCCGCCTCCATCACCATTCCTCCCAGCCGAGGAACCAATATCTTCAAGCGTAAACTCGCCAGATGAATGAAGCGTTCCTTTAATACCTTTTTCAGTAACGGTAAAAGAATCAATTTTGGTGACTGTATCACCGCCTTTATCAAGGTATAAATTCCCATCTTTCTTTAAAAGCTT
>JADGFG010000318.1 GCA_016743995.1 Kangiellaceae bacterium
TCCCATTATTTCACTGTCAATGAATGAGGATGGTGAAATCATATCGCTGTCACCAATTGAGAAAAACCAGTTCGCCTGAAGCGGAACAGACCTTTTGGTGACTTTTGGGGATTTGGCCAAAAGTCTCTCGCAAGAAAGCGTAGCCTTGCGAAATACTTTTAATCTTAGAAAATAACACATGAAAGGTTTCTGCTCGGACAAAAGAGCCTTTCATGTGATAAATTCTGTTGACTACTTTTAGTGAAAATTTAAATATCTACTGTCAGGTTATATTGAACTCAAATTTTTGTTTGATCATGTCTAACCTGAGCTTATACATCCAGAGCTAGCTTTCAACTATCTCCTCAGCTTCCTCAGATTCGCCTACAGGGCAGCAGCGATATTCCTGTGAATTTTCCAGCAGGGCAATTTTCTTCTCCAGTAATTGGTTATTGAGACGCTTGTTATCGATCTCCAGTTTAATTAACTGTTTACGAGCATCTTCACAGGTATTGCACTCATCCAGACAACCTTTAACCACAATACCGGCAGTAGGAATAGATGTTGTATAACTGAAATTCATTTCCTTAATTACCTGACTGGATACATTGCCACTTTTATCAAATATTCCCTTCGCAATTAAATCCTGGTTAACATTATTGATAGCCGCTTTACGGACCGAGTCTGATAAAGGCGCGGTATTAATTAGCGCAGCATTAAAAGAAAGATGAGACACCTGTGACGTTTGTAATCGAGCCGTAGCAAGCTGATACTCTTCCTGGTCTTTCTGTTTCAGTATGGCTTTACTGGAAGTAGCCAGAACGGCCGCTGGAATTACTGAGAGTTTAGTATCGGCAACAACAGGGTGATTGATTATTTCGCTTTTGCTCACCGGGTCAATGACTCTTGTTTTAATCGATTTAATAGTCACGTTAGTTGTCTGTTCTTTATCAACCTGGTAAAACAGGTAGCTGACAGAATGGCATTGGTTTTTATTTTCAAAGACTCTGCTGTTGCTTTCGAAGTGACTTTCACTTTCTCCTTCAGCATGTTTCCTGGATTGTACCTCCCCAACTTGCACAGCGTTTGACTCTCTGGTCATCTGAACGGAGCGATTATGACTGGATCGTGCCTGAACACTGAGCTCACGTAAAAAATCATGAGTTGACGATGCATTAAAACTACCGGAAATTGAAACTGAGGGACCACTAAATATCGTAGAAAACAATCCACCTAACTTTCCTCGGGAGGACGCTCTTTCGCTATATGAGCTACTGGCCTGCGAAGATTCCGCACTATGAAAATCACTCATAAAAGATTCCATAGAACGCATGTAATATTGTTCTTCAGCTGATTGTTCATGTCGATAGAATAATTTTGTTTCGCTATCAAAAGAGAATCTTGAACGGCGGTCCTGAGTATAAAGTCGGACTTTTTCTCCAGGGAGCAGGGTGCTGCTATAGACAATATTTCCTAACTGTAGTGGACCAGTACAGCGCTCCACTCTAATGTGTATTGCGGTTTCAACGGCTACTCGTTGTTTGCTATTGTCCGTGTTGACATCCGTGTAATTTGTCAGTCGATAAACAAAATCCAGGTAGTCGCACTTTTTTCCTTCTTTGAGTGACGGGCAGCAGCTATTTTCGTTTTTCATGTTCTAAACTCCATATTTTTTTAGTGACGGATTTAGTGAGATAGTGCGCCAGAAAATAAAATTATCTCAGTATGAGGGGGGATATTTTTGTGAACTGGAAAGTTATTGGTGAAAGCTTGCAGGGGCAATAATCGGTGAGAGCTGCAATAATCTCCTCGACGCTTTTCATCGGGGAGATTATATTGAAAGCGGCTTTTATGGTGAACGGGTAGTCCTTGTTAAAGGATTCACTCAATCCCATCTCCGGCATATCTGGTAGCAAAGAAGTCTATGACCAGCCCAATAAAACAACCTTCTAATATGAACAGATAAGGGTTTGCAAAAGGACTATCTGCGCCAAAAAAAGATATCATGAAGGAGAGTAAGTCGTCATAAGCGAATAAAGCAATAACAAAGTTTAACCAGCCACCAACGTATAGGCCTCTAAACCACCACGGCATTGAAATATTGATAACTGGGAACTTTGCCATGGTGCCAAATGCACCTATAATTGCGCCAAAGGTTATGTACCAGAGAAAAAAGGCCCACAGGAACCGTTGGGAGGCGTCTGGCATAAAATGTGGGATCAGGAAGAAAGCCGATAGTCCAATAATAAATCCCAGTGTTTTTCCGATGAAAATGCGTTTCATTTGTGAATTTTCTATTAACATTTTATTTCTCCAGGTTTATCAGGTGAAGTGTTAACGTTTTTTCAGGTAATCGCTTTTAATTTTGATTCGTTTTCTATCAATCGTTATTCCTTATAATGGTTCAGGTTATGCTATTTGCGCAGCAATTATCGGCTGCAGGTGTTTGAGTGCTAACCTGCCAGCATTTTAACTGGGTTAATGTCGTTAAATCAATGGATAACATAAGGTGAGGTAAGTTCTCAAAAAGCTGTGGCCAAACGATAGCATCACTCAGAAATATAATCACTTAACAGTGGTATTGTTTCTTTTTTAAACAGTCTGTCACCCAG
>JADGFG010000135.1:0-9766 GCA_016743995.1 Kangiellaceae bacterium
GTTCTGGGTCTTGGCATGAGCACATTCTCATGGCCTGCCATGGCTTTTGTTTCTGCCTGGCTATTGATCTCTGAATGGAAAAGACAAAATCAGTCCGCCGTCAGCTCTTTTCCTATATTGACTAGCTGGCTGCGTCTGTTATCAGCGATAGGCTCAATATTGATTTTTGTCTCTGCTGTGCCTTATGGCCTGTTAGAAACGCCGGATATGGGGGTTGTTGGCAATAACTCTTATGGCGGGTCGTTGAACTGGTTCCTGGATCGTGGTGGTAACGTTGCAACAGAAGTTGTCATTTATAGTCTGCCTGTCTGGGTTTTTAAAGGTCTTATGTTGTTGTGGGCAACCTGGTTGAGTTTTTCACTGATTAAATGGTGTGGCTGGGTGTGGAAAGATCTCTCATCAGCGCAGTTTTTCAGACCTCGCAAGCGTAAGGCTGCAAAGAAGGAGAAAGTAGAATCAAATCAAGAGGATAGTAAGTCCTGACGGGATAATTTCTGATAAAAACGTAAAAAGGTCGACAGGCAAATGCAATTAAGCTGCCTGAACGGCCTTTTTTCCTTTTGAAATGCGCTGAAAATCGTTAAAATCCCTCTGGTTCGTGAGGAAATAACATGATTTATCATTATTGTCTGGTGTCACAGAGAACTTGCTCAGGCCGAATAGAATAACTGATTGATTATCCTTTACTTTTTATGTTGTTTGTCTGAATGGCAAACTTTCGGCTGGTTGAGAAAATCTGAATATGCAACAAGAATCTGGTACACAAGAGTCAGAAAGACAAGAATCTGACAGACAAGAATATAGCCCTGCCAAGGTTGAACAGTCTGTTCGTGATGCCTGGGAAGAAAATAAAGTTTTCAAGGCGGTTAAAGATACCAGCAAAGAAAAATTTTATTGTCTGTCCATGTTGCCATACCCCAGTGGGCGGCTTCATATGGGGCATGTGCGAAACTACACCATTGGTGACGTGATTTCTCGTTATCAGCGAATGCTTGGGAAAAATGTACTTCAGCCCATGGGATGGGATGCGTTTGGACTGCCCGCAGAAAATGCAGCGATTAAGAACAAAGCGCAACCGAGCGCATGGACTCGAGACAATATCGCGTACATGAAAAAACAGTTGAAGAGCCTTGGTTTTGCCTATGACTGGGATCGCGAAGTCACAACCTGTGAACCTGAATACTATCGTTGGGAACAGTGGTTTTTCACTCAGCTGGTCGAGAAAGATCTGGCTTATAAAAAGACTTCGGCAGTTAACTGGTGTCCAAATGATGAAACGGTTCTGGCTAATGAACAAGTTCATGATGGTTGTTGCTGGCGCTGTGATTCGCCTGTAGAGAAGAAAGAAATTGATCAGTGGTTTATTCGAATCACAGCCTATGCCGAAGAGCTATTAAACAGTATTGATGATCTTGATGGATGGCCAGAAAGCGTAAAAACGCAGCAGCGTAACTGGATTGGTCGCTCTGAAGGGGTTGAAATAACTTTTAGACTGGCTGATGAAGCGGCTGCGGAAACCGCCATTGAAGTTTATACCACTCGTCCCGATACCCTGATGGGAGTGACTTATGTCGCTGTTGCGGCGAGACACCCGGTTGCAGAAAAAGCAGCAGAATCAAACCCAGCGTTAGCGGCGTTTATTGCCGAATGCAATCAGTCAACGACGGCAGAAGCCGACATTGCGACCATGGATAAGAAGGGAATGGCTACCGGGTTAAAAGCGGTTCACCCGATAACTGGAGAGCTGGTTGAAGTCTGGGTTGCCAACTTTGTCTTAATGGATTATGGCTCAGGAGCGGTTATGTCGGTTCCTGGACATGATCAACGAGACTGGGAGTTTGCCAGAAAATATGGCATTGAAATCAAACAGGTCATTCAGCCAGCTGAAAAGGCGGAATTAACTTGTGACCTGACCGAAGAAGCTTTTGTTGAAAAAGGTGTGCTGATTAATTCTGCAGAGTTTGACGGGTTAACGTCAGAAGCTGCCTTTGATCAGATTGCCAGCTGGCTGGAAGGTAAAGGACTGGGTAAAAAGAAAGTTAATTATCGTATTCGTGACTGGGGGGTTTCCAGACAGCGATTCTGGGGAGCGCCCATTCCTATGATTAGACTGGAAAGTGGAGAGCTGGTCACTGCTAAAGAGTTTCCGGTCGTTTTACCAACGGATATCGTCATGGAGGGTGCTAACTCGCCATTGGTTGGGAATGCTGATTTCCAGGATGTCATTGTTGATGGTCAGAAAGGTAAGCGAGAAACTGACACTTTTGATACTTTTATGGAGTCTAGCTGGTATTACGCGCGCTATACCTGTCCTGATAGTCATGACGCTATGCTCAACAGTGAAGAGGCTAATCACTGGTTGCCCGTTGATCAGTATATTGGTGGTATTGAACATGCAACGATGCATTTACTTTATTTTCGCTTTTTCCATAAACTGATGCGTGATGCCGGGCTGGTGAATTCCGATGAGCCTGCCAGAAAGCTATTAACCCAGGGAATGGTATTGTCGGATACTTTTGTTACCCGAGATGAGAAAGGAATAAAGCACTATCATTCTGCTGAAGAAGTTGAGGTTGAGAAAGACAGTAAGGGTAAGGCTATCAGTGGGAAGTTAGTTTCTACCGGGGAAGATGTGATTCTTGCTGGCATGGAGAAAATGTCAAAATCTAAGAATAATGGTGTTGATCCTCAGGCGCTAATTAATGAATATGGTGCTGATACGGCCAGGTTATACACAATGTTTGCTGCGCCACCGGAACAGTCTTTAGAGTGGCGGGATGATGGTGTTAACGGTGCTTACAAGTTTATCAAACGACTGTGGAAATTATATCAGGAGCATGCTCTTTTTACGGGCAGTCATGTTGATTTGAATGGCTTATCCGCTGAGCAGAAGAAACTGTATGCGAAAACCAATGAAACCATTGCTAAAGTAAGTGATGACTTTGGGCGACGTCATTCGTTTAATACTGCCATTGCTTCGTTGATGGAGCTGACTAATGCCATTGCAAAACATAAGATCAAAGACGAACAGGACAAAGTGGTTGTTAAGCACGCACTGGATAATGCAATTATTCTTTTATCACCGGTAACGCCGCATATGGCACAGGCCCTGTGGACGGCATCGGGTCAACAGGGATATGTGGTCGATATTCCGTGGCCAGAAGTTGATGAAGCAGCGATGGTAAAGGATGAAGCGCTGATTGTTGTTCAGGTTAATGGAAAATTGCGTTGTAAAATCAGTGTATCACCGGATGCAGGCAAAGAAGAGGTTGAAGCGCTGGCGCTGGCGGATGAAAATGTCATTAAATTTATTCAGGAAAAAACCTTGAGAAAAGTGATCTATGTCCCTGGTAAATTGCTGAATATTGTTGCTAATTAATATTTCCGGAGAGTTTAGGTATATGTGCAATATCAGTTGATATTGTACTTTACCAGACACATGTCGTTTGACCGGTTATTCAAAAACAGAAGGGTTAGGTTAATGCAGCACAGGTTACGCCAGAAAATTGTTACAGGCTGGATAGCAGGCTTTTTTATTGTGCTTGTTACGGGTTGCGGCTTTCATTTGCGGGGAACCGGTGACTTTGAGTTAAATGAGAGCCTGGTACAGGTTGTTAGTGAAACCCCCTATAACGAGTTAGAGAGAAAACTGAAACAGCAACTTCTTTTGTCAGGGGCAAAAATGACGACGAGTCTAAGCGCCGCCGATCTACAGATAAGATTAATTCATCTGGAGTTTCATCAAACTGGAGCAAGCCGAGATGAGACCGGACGAGCAAATGAAATTATTCTAAGAGCAGAGTTGGATTATCAATTAATTTCGTTAAAAAATAGTGTCATTAAAACGAATGAAGATACTGGTTCAGCTTCAAAACAGCAAATAAATTCTCCGGGTGTCGCGCGGTTAGAGGAAGTTGCCGTTAAGAAATTGCGGGTTTCGCGAAGTTTTTATCAGAACTATCAGAACCCGGTCGGCGAAAGAAATCAGCTGAAAGATACTCAGGACGAAATATATTCTGAAATGGTCATTTTACTGACTCGTCAATTGCAAACGATTGCGAGTCACTAATGAAATCAGACTCCAGGCCTTCATTGATTAACATTGTAAGTAGTGACGAGCCGTTATTATTAATGGAAGCTTGCGACGTAATTATTCATCAGGCAAGACAGGCTGGTGTGAGTGAGCGAACGATTGTTGATGCCAGTGACAAACCTGACTGGAATGAAATACAGGCTAACAGTAGCAGTTTGAGTTTATTTGCTGAAACCCGGTTAACTGATGTTCGATTTAATAAAGCCCCTGATAAAGCTGCGCAAAATGCATTGGTTGACATGGTGGCTCATGTTGATGAAGAGAACCTGCTATTAATTCGGTTACCTAAACTTGATAAAAGGCAGAAGAGCACCAAATGGTTTAAAGCAATTTCTGCTGGTGCCAGACTACAGGAGATCTGGCCACCCAAAGTGTATGAATTTGCCGGCTGGATTCATCAACGAGCGGAAAAGCTGAATTTGCAGGTATCGATGGAGGCTTGTCAGGTATTGTCTGAACAGACCGAAGGAAACTTGCTGGCGGCAAAACAGAGTCTGGATAAATTATTACTGCTTTATCCAGAAAGCCCGGTTGATGTCTCTATGATGAAAAGCGTGACTTCTGATAACGCCCGTTATTCACTGTTTTTGTGTCTGGATGAGGCTTTTTCCGGTCGTGGGGAGCGAGCCGTGCGAATGTTGAAGAAATTTCAGCTGGAAGCGATTGCGCCGATTTCCATTGTGGTTAATCTGACGAGAGAAATTGAGCTTTGCAATAAAGCAGCACTTGCCGGGTTAAAAGGTCAGAGTCCCATGCAGTCTTTAGCAAAGTCTTATTTGTGGGAGAGTAAAAAAAAGCAGGTTGTATCGGCGGTTAATCGCTTACCTGTAACGGTCTGGCAGAAACTGGTTGCGCGTTGCGCTTATATGGACCGGTTGATTAAGGGTCAGGAAAAAGGTGATATCTGGCAGGAAATTGAGTTATGCCTGTGGATGATCAGTGGCCAGCGAATCTGGGGAAGAAGCGCTTAGTGCTGTAGCGACTGTACATGACTCCGAGTTATAATGAACATCAGGTTAATAGACATCAGACTAATAGACATCAGACTAATAGACATCAGACTAATAGACATCAGAAGACAAACCTGGTCTGAGTATTTTTATGCAACCGTTAAAATTTACCACACACTCTTCAATTCAACAGATTAATGAATACTGATTTATCGTTAAAACCGAATTTTCTGGAACGTTCAGACAAGCCACTTGAAACTGAGTTTTTGTATGGTGGTACGTTTGATCCTGTCCATAATGGTCATATTGCGGTAATTAATGCATTGGTTGCTCTGGACCCGGAGATTCGTATTCGATTGATTCCGTGCGCAATTCCGGCGCTAAAAAAACAGCCCACAGCTTCTTTTAGTCAACGTTGTCAGATGCTTCAACTGGCAACTGCATCGTTTTCACATTGTTTTATTGATAAGCGTGAAGCCTGTCGACAGAAGGCATCCTATACAGTGGAAACCCTGCAGAGTATTCAACAGGAAGTTCCCTCACTGGTTCCTGTTCTGGTTGTTGGTATGGATACGCTTGAGGGGGTTATGCGGTGGTACCAATGGGAACAATTGCCTCATTTATGTCAGTTTATTGTGATTAACCGTCCTGGATATGATAACCATCAGGCTGAAAAACTGCTAAAATTAGCGGGTTTTGAGGTGGAAAAGAATTTTGCAGCGTTAAAACAGCGGCCAGCCGGAAGCAGTTTTGTGCTGAATATGAAGGAAAACGAACTCTCTTCAACAAAAATCAGGTATTGTTTAAAGATAAATGCTGCGTTAGATTCAATGCTGCCCGAGAGTGTTATAGAATACGTCGAAATTAATCGACTTTATATGAGTGATAAAAGTTAATGCAAAGTACAGCCTTAAGAGATTTTGTGGTCGAGCAACTGGAAGAAATTAAAGCCCAGGATATAAAAATACTGGATATTGCAGAAAAGTCGACCATTGCTGATTACATGGTGATATGTAGTGGTACCTCCAGTCGTCATGTTAAATCAATTGCAATTCAGCTTATAAAAGAGCTTAAAGGGAAGAACTTACCACCAATAGGAATAGAGGGAGAAGATGCATCTGAGTGGGTGCTGGTTGATTCCGGTGATGTTATTATTCATATTATGTTGCCGACCAGCAGAGATTATTACCAACTGGAAAAGTTGTGGGAATAATCATTGTTAGTGCTCTGATGTTAAGTGCTTAACAGTTAGCATGAAAATAAAGTTGATTGCTGTAGGCTCAAAAATGCCTGCCTGGGTTAATACGGCCTATGTTAATTATGCCCAAAGATTACCCAGAGACTGTTCTCTTGAACTTATTGAGGTGAATGCTGCCAAAAGGAATAAGAATCAGTTGGCAGCTCAGTGGATGGAAAAAGAAGGACAGCAGATCCTGAAATCAGTCGATTCTGCAGACTGGGTTGTTGCACTGGATGTTAAAGGTAATAACTGGAGCACAGAGCAGTTGGCAAAACAGATGACAGACTGGCAGCATAAAGGTTGTAACGTTGCTTTATTAGTGGGGGGACCTGATGGACTTTCTCCTGAATGTCTGGCGAGAGCTAATATGCGTTGGTCGTTATCGGCACTAACGCTACCGCATCCGCTGGTACGGGTTGTATTATCTGAAGCGATTTATCGGGCATGGACTGTTACGGTTAACCATCCTTATCATCGAGATTAGTCATTTGTAGTTTATGATAAAGTCTAATCATCACAATTCTCGTTCGTTTAAAGATCACTACCAGGAAAGAAAGTTACTGATTGGTCGAAGTATTGTCGCCTTTGTGTTGGTTGTCGTCCTGTTGTTTTCATTGGTCGCGCGTAGCTGGTATTTGCAGGTTGTGAAACATGAAGACTATCAGACTCGCTCTAATGATAATCGGATTAGTGTGCAACCAATTGCCCCTAAACGGGGTTTGATTTATGACCGTAACGGTGTACTTCTGGCAGAAAATCGTTCTGTTTATTCATTAGAGATCATTCCAGAAAAGGTGTCCAATATTGACGACACCCTTGCTCGTTTAAAAGCAAAAGGCCTTATCGAAGATAAACATCAGGAAGCCTTTTTAAAGAAAATCAGAGGTACCAGAAGGTTTAAAAGTGTTGTTGTGAAAAGTCGTCTGACAGAGCTGGATGTTGCAAGTTTTTCTGTGGATAGCTACCTTTTCCCCGGCGTTCGGGTAGAAGCGCGATTGATTCGAGCTTATCCATTTAAACAGGATCTGGTTCACGCGCTGGGTTATGTGGGTAGAATTAATGATCGAGAATTAGCCAGAATTGATCAGGCAAATTATAAGGCAACGCGACATATTGGCAAAGTGGGCCTGGAAAAGTACTACGAAAATATACTGCATGGAAAAATCGGGATTAGAAGAGTTGAGACCGATGTGCAGGGAAGAGTGATTGGTAAACCATTATTTGAACAAGCACCGGTTCCCGGTCAGAATCTCAGACTATCTCTGGATATTCGTTTACAAAAAATTGCTTCTGATGCTTTGGGGGAGAACCGAGGGTCTATTATTGCGATTGACCCGAATAATGGAGAAGTACTGGCGTTGGTGAGTAAGCCTGGCTATGACCCCAATGAATTTGTGCTGGGAATTTCCAGCAAAGATTACCGAGCTCTAACTTCTTCTGAAGACGAGCCTATGTTTAACCGTGCGTTAAGAGGTTTATATTCTCCGGGGTCGGTCATTAAGCCTATGTTAGCCTGGGTTGGCCTGGAAACCGGTATTACCACGCCGTACAAAACGATTTATGATCCCGGTTATTGGGTAATTCCTAATGAGGAAAGCCGTGTTTACCGTGACTGGAATCGTTATGGTCATGGCGCAAAGGTCAACTTACAGAAAGCTATTGTTGAGTCATGTGATCCCTATTTTTATGATCTGGCTTATCGTATGGGGATTGATACTCTGTCATCGAATATGAGAAATTTTGGTTTCGGTGCGTTAACAGGTATCGATATGGGTGAAGAAGTCCCTGGAATAATGCCTTCAAGAGAGTGGAAAAGAAAACATCGGAAAGCCCCCTGGTATCCTGGAGAAACCGTGATTACTGGTATTGGCCAGGGGTACTGGATTGCTACACCTCTGCAGCTCGCCAATGCCGTTGGTCAGCTGGCGACAGGGGGAGTACGGTACCAGTTAAGCCTGGTTAATCATATTCATAATGAGTCGGGTTGGGAGAATGTAGAGCCGGTAGCGGCCATCAGCCAGGCAAACTTCAGTAATAAGGAAAACCTGGCGATAATTCATAAAGCCATGCATAAAGTCACGCAATTTCCACGAGGAACCGCGAAAACAGCGTTTAAAGGTGCGACTTATCAATCTGCTGGTAAAACGGGGACCGTTCAGCTGGTGACTCAGTCTGAGGATAAATATGATAAGAAAAAGGTCGCAAAAAAATTGAGAGATAACGCAGTGTATGTTGGATATGCACCATTGAATAACGCAGAGATTGCAATTGCTGTGGTGGTTGAAAATGCGGGTCATGGTGGAAGTGAGGCTGCTCCGCTGGCGCGAAAGGTGCTTGATGAGTATTTTCGAAATAAAACTAATCATCAGGTTGCGTCAAAATTGTCAGCTTTTCAACCACAGAGCTCTGAAGTCTCTGAGGTTCATGTTTCCAGTGTTGAAACAGTAAAATCAGCGGGTAATATCAATGGCACTCATTGATTTTGATCATTCAGACCGAAGGGGCAAGAGCTTTGCTCAACAACTTCACCTGGATCTGCCTTTAATTGCAGGCTTGATCGTTCTGGTTGGTTTTGGTTTGCTGGTGTTATACAGCGCCTCTGGTGAAAGTACCGCTCAATTACATCGCCAGATAGTGCGATTGACGCTCGCGTTTGGGGTAATGTTCCTGTTAGCCTGGGTTCCTCCTCGCGTTTACCTGAAGTGGACTCCTTTTATTTTTGCGCTGGGTATTATTTTACTGATAGCCGTTATTTTTGTCGGAGAAAAAGGAAAGGGCGCTCAAAGGTGGCTGGATTTTGGGGTATTTCGTTTTCAGCCGTCGGAGATTATGAAACTGGCAGTGCCTATGATGCTGGCGTGGTATTTCAGTGAGCGGGTATTGCCGCCAAGGTTAAAAGAGGTTGCTGTGGCAACCATGTTGATTGCAATACCGACGTTTCTCATCATGATTCAACCTGACCTTGGAACGTCAATCCTGATTGCCAGTTCGGGGCTTTTTATTATATTTCTTGCTGGGATTCGCTGGTGGGTTATATTATCTGGCCTCTTATTGATTTGTGTTTATGCACCTTTGCACTGGTTCTTTGTTATGCAAGGCTATCAGAAGCAGCGAGTACTTACTTTTTTAGATCCGGAAAAAGATCCCTTAGGTAGTGGTTATCACATTATTCAGTCTAAAATAGCCATTGGTTCCGGTGGTATGAAGGGTAAAGGATGGCTGGAAGGAACTCAGTCGCAGTTAGAATTTTTGCCGGAACGTAATACCGATTTTATTTTTGCTGTTCTGGGCGAAGAATTTGGTTTTATTGGCATTGTTATTTTAATCAGTATTTATCTCGCGATTATCGGAAGAGGCTTCTTTATTTCTGCAAAAGCCCAGGAGACTTTTACACGATTGCTTGCAGGTGCGATTACGCTCACATTTTTTGTTTACGTGTTTGTTAATATAGGCATGGTGACAGGAATAATTCCTGTTGTGGGT
>JADGFG010000135.1:9776-12210 GCA_016743995.1 Kangiellaceae bacterium
TGCCTCTGGTGAGCTATGGCGGAACATCGATGGTTACGCTAATGGCTTCTTTTGGTATTTTAATGAGCATTCAGACACATAAGAAGTTATTGCCGGGTTAGTTTTTTGAGTTTTGGTATAAAAACTAACTCGCTCTGAATGACTTAATTCTAACAATAAAAGATTTAGCGCTGACTATTGATAAAATGACTGATGTCAGCAATATGGAAGATAATAAATGATTAATAAAAGTGTATTTTTTCTGTTATTTGCATGTTTGCTGGCAACACTAAATGTTGATGTGTATGCCGCACAAGCTGGCGATAGTCAGCTTAAACCGGTCGAGTATAAGCCTTTAGTCAGTGAGAAAACTGTTCAGCAGCAAATAAAGGTTTTTGCAAAAAAAATGGCATCAGATCACCGTTTTGATGAAAGTGCTATTTTAAATCAGTTAACGAATATGCAGCATAATGCAGGGATCATTAAAAAAATAACAAAACCGGCTGAGTCAATGCCCTGGTACCGCTATCAAAAAATCTGGATGCAAGATAAGCGTATTGATGCGGGTGTAGAGTTCTGGCAAAAACATGCCAAAACACTTGCCAGAGCAGAGAAAGAATATGGTGTCGCTCAGGAAATTATTGTTGGAATTATTGGTGTTGAAACTTTTTTTGGTCGTATTCAGGGGAGTTACCCTGTTATTGAGGCGTTGCATACTTTAGGGTTTTATTACCCGGCAAGAGCTGATTTTTTCCGCTCTGAACTTGTAGAATATTATCTACTGGCCAGAGAGCAAAATTGGAAACTGGAAACGGTTAAAGGCTCCTATGCCGGGGCTATGGGAATGGGACAGTTTATTTCCAGCAGTTATCGGGCTTATGGCGTTGATTTCAATCATGATAATAAGGTTAACCTGTTTACCGATACCGTTGATATGATTGGTAGTGTAGCTAATTATTTTAGTAAACATCATTGGAGTCAGGGCGGTTTTGTTGCCTCTCCCGTTGAGCTTAAGCAAACTCAGAAAAAAGTAGTACAACACGGGTTGAAGTTGAAATATACGGTGAGTGATTTGAAAAATGAAGGTGTTGATACTTCTGATTTACAGAATAAAACCAGGCGTGCCGGGGTATTTGCTTTTGATCGTTCAAAGTCGGAGCAAGAACACTGGCTGGTCGGTGATAATTTTTATGTGATTACTCGATATAATCGAAGCCCAATGTATGCCCTGGCAGTCCATCAGCTCAGTCAGGCGATTGCCAGTAAACGAAAAATCCATCTGGCTTCGCTTTCAACAAAATAAAATACTTGTTACTGACCAGTTAATAGTGATTTCTGGTTGATGTAGAAGTAATACAGGTTCATAAAAATATGCAATTAAAAACTATCAGGTTATTTGTTATTGGTATATTGGTTTCAAGTTTAACCGCTTGTTTATCCATGACACCGGTTAAGGACGAGAAAGAGGAACAGGAAAAGGAAAAGGATTCGGCACCAACTGATTTTAACTGGAATAATATTAAAACGGTGACTCCCAGGTATGAACCAAAGAGTCGTTATGGTAACCCGCCTTCTTATGAGCAGGATGGTATCACTTATCGTGTTATGGCTTCGGCCAATAACTATAAAAAGAAAGGTGTGGCCAGCTGGTATGGCACCAAGTTTCACGGTCGACGAACTTCTTCAGGTGAAACCTATGATATGTTTACTCTGACCGCCGCGCATAAGACGTTACCGATCCCCTGTTATGCAAAAGTTAAAAACCTGGATAATGGTAAGTCTATTATCGTTAAAATTAATGATCGAGGGCCTTTCAAGAAGAATCGGATTATTGATCTTTCTTATGCTGCTGCTCATAAACTGGGCATGGCCAGTGCTGGCACGGCAAATGTTTTGGTCGAAACCATTTCTTTTTCAAAGTCGAGTCAGCTGGCCAGCCAGAATGATAAGTTGGCCACAAAGCGTTTTGTGCAGGTCGGCGCTTACTCTAATCATGCTAAAGCGCAAAAACTGGCAAAAGTTCTGGACCGAGAAATTAGATTACCCGTCAAGATAACAACCGTTACTCGAAAAGGAACCCGTTTGTATCGGGTGAGAATTGGTCCGGTTGCATCGCAGGAAATGGCAGAGCAACTTGTTTCTACTTTAGATCTCAAGGAACTCGGCACGCCCAAAATTGTCTATCAATAACGTTTAAAATCATTTTGTTGTCACTTTATGGCCCTTATTGTCCATAATAATCGTATCTATACCCAGTCAGTTTGGGTATATCGACATGGGTACTAAATTGTTATAATTGTTTCATTCACTTTACGCTTAATTGAGTAGTAGTCTTTTTTTTTCTGGATATATGATGATCGATCAATGTAAAACCTGTTTTAAAATTATTATCGCCACCTTATTTCTATTATCAGGAATGTCGGTACAGGCGATCATTCCACAGGCACCTTCACTG
>JADGFG010000136.1 GCA_016743995.1 Kangiellaceae bacterium
AGAAGCGTTCACAGGCGCTCGGCGGGGGGGGCTGATAGTGGTCGTTTTAGTCAGTTAAAAAAAAATGTCGCAGGCAGAGCGCAGCGCTGCGAAACGCTTTAGACCTTAGAAAATAATACCTGGAATCCTGTCAGAACAGCCTTTAGCTGATCGAGAGTGCTAATTATATTTCGCATATTTCAACCTGTTAATGACAAGTTATTTAAGTTATAGAACTTACAGGCTGTATCTCAGAATCTATTAAACAGAAAGTTCTGAATTATTATTTATGTTATTTTAAGAGTTTCCGTAGTGACTACTATTAAAAGCGATGATTAATAGCTACGATAAGAACCAGGATAACAGCTTGTTTTAACAGAGTTTAATAAAAAGTTTGATTGATGTGTCCAATAAAACGAAGCTCATGCGTTATTACACTGTCAGAGAAATTAATTTCTGGCCAATCATAATTGATTGACGAATTAAAATGAAAATTGAGGTGTTAAAATGAAAAATAAGACTTACATGTGCATATTACGCAGTGGAACTGGCGGTTGTGAGAAACCTTCGCCATCAGAAATGGAAATGATGTTTGCAAAATATCAATCCTGGCAAGAAAAGTTTGCTGACAATATATTAGATATGGGCAATAAACTGGGTGACTCCGCCAGTGTTGTGCGATCCGACAGCGTTACCGATGGACCATTTATTGAACTGAAGGAAATTGTGGGGGGTTACATGACCTTATCAGCAGCGACTTTAGAAGAGGCTGTCGCAGTTATTAAAGAAAGCCCTATGGTGGCCAAATCTGGTACCAGTATCGAAATAAGAGAAATTTGCACGCCTTGAGTCAGCCTGAGCTGGTAGAACACCTGTTCCGCCACGAGTACGGAAAACTTGTGGCGTTACTGGTGCGCCGTATCGGCGTGCAGAATATTGATGCGATTGAGGATGCGGTGCAATGGGCAATGGCGCAAGCTCTGGAATACTGGGTTAGAGAAGAGACACCTGACAACCCGGCGGGCTGGCTTTATCAGGTTGCTTATCGTCACCTGCTTTCGGAGTTTCGTCAGAGTAAACGTCATAATACGTTGTTAGCGGAGCAGACTGAAATACCGGATAACCAGGCGGTTGAGTCGCCAGAAATTCCTCTCTCTGGTGAGTTGAGTGATTCGCTGTTACGAATGTTATTTGTGGCTTGTAGTGAGGCAATACCTGTCGAGTCTCAGTTGGTATTTACCCTTAAAAGCTTGTGCGGTTTTAACATCCGAGAAATTGCCTTGCGTTTATTTATCAGCGAAGCGAATGCGTATAAGCGGTTTAACCGAGCGCGTCAATATCTTAAAAAGCAGTCAATAGAGTTGGATAACTTAACCGACGCTGACAGGCAAAGCCGGTTACCCTCAATTCACCGTGTTTTGTACCTGGTATTTACAGAAGGTTACCTCTCATCACATGCAGATATCGCCATACGGCGAGATTTATGTGAAGAGGCAATTCGTCTGGGTTTATTACTTGTTGAAAGCCGTATTGGTGATGTTGCTGAGAGTCACGCGTTAATGGCATTGATGTATTTTCATCTGGCCAGAATTAATACCCGGCAGGATGACTGCGGTACGTTATTGTTGTTAGAGGAACAAGATCGTAGTAAGTGGAATAATCAACAAGTTGCAGTGGGGCTGGCTTTTTTATTGCAGTCGACTAAAAGTGAAACTATATCTCGCTATCATGTTGAAGCGGGTATTGCTGCAGATCATTGTCTGGCAAAATCATTTGAGCAAACCCCCTGGGGGGAAATCATTAGCGCCTATGAGTTATTAGAACAAATAGAGCCATCACCATTACACTTGCTAAACCGCGCTATTGCAACCGCTGAATGGAAAGGGCCGGCGGCAGGCCTTGCTATATTGCAGTCAACGGATATGCCGGTCTGGCTTGACCGTTCGTATCACTGGTATGCGGTGTTGGCTGATTTGTATTTTCGCTGTGGTAAAAACCGGTTGGGGCTAAAATTTGCCAAACAGGCGATTGAGTCAGCGCCGACAAAAAGTATCAGGCAATTACTGGGTAAACGTTTACTGGACAAATAATGTAATCAATAGCTGAGATGTTTTTTGCCTGAAATATTCAGTTATTCACCGGGAGTATCCAGACTTGTTTGTGTTTGATTCCAGCCAGTCCACTTAATTATCAGTTCTGTTATTATTCCTGCTGCTATTCTGCGGATTAACCCATTGTTTCGCCCACCTGTTTATGTGTTTTCCGTTCAATTAATAGTAATTAGCAGGATTTACCGATACACTCGCGCCACAGAAATTGATGTTTATCAAGTTAGTGGATTATTTGAGCATGGGTAGAAAAATTGAACTGTTGGCGCCTGGCGGTGATGTCGAAGCGGTTAAAGCGGCTATTGTTGCCGGGGCAAATGCGGTTTATTGTGGTTTAGATACCTTTAACGCCCGTAATCGTGCGGCTAACTTATCATTTGATGAACTCAATGGTGTTTTGCGGCTTGCCCATGAATATGGCTGTGAGGTTTTTCTGACGCTCAATATTGTCATTCTGGAACAAGAAATCAAGGGCCTGGTTAAATTACTTAATCAGCTGGTTAATACCAGCATTGACGGGGTTATTGTTCAGGATTTGGGGTTGTTCTATCTGGTTAAAAACTATTTTCCAAGTCTTGTTGTTCACGCTTCTACCCAGTTAACCACACATAATGAAGGCCAGATTTTATTTTTGAGTAAAACCGGAGCTTCCCGAGTTAACTTGTCACGAGAACTTAATCTTGATGAAATAAAAAGCCTGACTACTGTGGCTCATAAAAACAATTTATTGACTGAAGTTTTTGTTCATGGCGCTTTATGTATTGCATTTTCTGGGCAGTGTTATTCAAGTTCGGTGAGTGTGGGTAATTCGGGTAACAGAGGTCGTTGTAGTCAGGCATGCCGTGATGAATATGAGCCAACCAATGAAGGCAATCGATTTCCCTTAAATCTGAAAGATAACTCGGCGTACTTTGACTTACCCGAACTGGTTGATGCAGGGGTTGATTCGTTAAAGATAGAAGGTCGTATAAAAGGCGCGCATTACGTTTATACGGTGGTGGATAGCTGGCGTAAGCAAATCAGCCAGTTTGTTGAAACAGGCAAGTTACTGGCTGATGATTCAAATCTTCATAAAGTCTTTAATCGTGATTTTACCAATTCATTCTTAAAAGGAAAATTGACAAAATCAATGTTTATTGACAACCCCCGAGATAACAGTGGCCAGTATGCTATAGAGAAAAGTCACGCGATCTCTGTGGTTCAAGTTCAGCAGGCGAAACAGACACTTTATTCGGACAGAAATGCGTTAGGCGCAACTCTGAAACAAAAAATTGAGTTTCTCAGTATTGATAAGCGAGAGTTAAAACTTGAGTTTTCTGGTCAGAACAATCAACCGTTAACTTTAAACATAATAATCAGCGAGGCAGGTACGAGACCCGTAAAAAACAGTCAGACCAAATCGTTTACTGTAAATTCAGATGTATTGTTAGCTACGGCTGCTCATTCAATTCTTGACAGTGCCGTGTTGGAAAAACGCTTTAAAAGTTTTAATGATGCAAATTACATGATCAAAGAATTCGATTTTAAACAGATAGGTTCTAGTCTGAGCCTTCCTTTTAAGGAGCTGACTCTCTTAAAAAATAAAGCGGTTCGTTTACTTAATGATTCGGTTGATGTGATTGCACCCATTGAAGTGCCCGCGCTGATAAAACACCAGAAAGAAAAAGAACAGCCTCGACTGTCTATACTCATCAGTAGTATTAAAGATCTGGCTCTTTGTGCGGCTACCAAAGCAGATGTTTATTTTAAATTGCCAGAGAGCTTTAAAAAAGGTTGTACCAGGTATATTCAATTATTAAAAGATAATCCGCGTTTAATCCCCTGGTTTCCAGCGGTACTCATTGGAAAAGATTATAGTGAAGCGGTTAAAATTCTTGAACAGGTAAAACCTGAACGTATCGTCACAAACAATACCGGTATTGCTTACAAGGCTTTTGAACAAAATATTGAGTGGCTGGCGGGGCCTTTTTTAAATACAACCAACTCGTATGCTCTAGCCATGTTTAAAGAGTCACTTAATTGTGCAGGTGCTTTTATTTCTAATGAAATTAATCGAATGCAGATTAGAAACATCACTCCTCCAGAGAATTTTAAATTGCTATACAGTATTTATCATCCTATTTTAATGATGACAAGCCGACAGTGCTTTTTTCAACAAACGGTCGGCTGTAAAAAGCCCAGTATTGAAGATGGCTGTATGCTTAAATGCGAAAAGGCCACCACCATTACTAATAGTAAGGGAATATCTTTTGCTATAGACAAACAAAAGGGTGGTTATCCAAGTATTTATAATGACGAACAATTTTTGAACCTGGATATTATTGAAGATTTTTCTGACCTGTTTGATGAATTTTTTATTGATTTAACGAATATTGGCTCTGGCTCAAAGACCGAACAGGACAAAGTTAAAATTATTCAGCACATTGAGAATTTATTAAATGGTAACAGAGATGCTTTTATTCCGCTTAATGAACTAGTTTCGGTATCAACCAATGCGCAGTATAGTCAGGGTTTGTAATGCTTTAACGGATATTATTCCGGGTAGAAGCCTGTGTTTGCTTTTGCTAAAATTTTAATCTAAATATTATTGAGTGCACACTCTAAAGGATGGATTGATATGTCATATGGTTGGGTTGTTTTCGGAACCATTATGCAATTAACTTTAAGCCTGTTTTTGTTTATGCTGGCCGCTTTTGCGGGAGGCGGTGTAGCGAATGGAAGAAACTTTTCAGATGGATTAATGAAAATCATTGATCTTTCAATTTATCTTCTTCCTGCCACAGCAATTTTTGCTGCGGGTATTGTTATTTATCAATATAACAATGATGGTAGTGTATATAACTACTGGTGGTACTCTTTTCCGATATTATCCGCAATTATTTATACTCGGTTTGTAACGAGTTTATAGTTAGCTTATAGCTAATGTCATCGTATAGCCCTGTTTGTTTCAGGGGGCTTTCTCTGGCGTAATGCGGTTCGTGAGCTATTGACGTTTAATCAGACTATAGCCAATTCCACGAATCGTCTTAATCTGATATTCAGAACCATCAGTCAGGCCAAGCTGTTTTTTCAGGTTAGACACAAAATTATCCACGGTTCGGTTATCCACATAAACGTCTTCACCCCATACGGCATTTAAGATAGCTTCTCTGCTGCAAGACAGGTTAATATTTTCAAATAGATATAAAAGAATATCGAATGCGGTTTTGGTCAGGTGAATTTTTTTATCGCCTTTATGTATCTCGCGCAACTCCCAGTTAACCTTAAAGCCATTGATGTCTGGTGAGTCTTTCGGTGCGCTTATATGCTTTCGTCGTAGTAGCGCTTTGATTCGCAGTATGAGTTCAGAAGAACGATAAGGCTTACTCACATAATCATCAGTGCCAGAAATAAAGCCTTCAACAACATCTTTTTCCAGATTTCTTGCGGTTAACATTAATATCAGAACATTCATCTGGTTACGTATCCAGCGGCACAAATCATAACCGTTGCCGTCGGGTAGCATAATATCAAGCACGACCAGATCAACCGTATTGTCAGTTAAAAACTGCTGTGCGTCTTTAACCAGCGCATGAGAATACACCCGGTATCCTTAAACTTTATCTTGATATGTGCTTTACAGGGGACTAAAATCGAATAACTTAAATTTAAAGATAGTATACGTTTTGTTTCAAATGTTTTTCAATCAACAGCTCAGTTATCTAACAGTGGGGATCCCCTCTGCCGGGATAGCTATGCCCGGTTTCAGGCAAGCGCGTTGTTTAAAAGGAGCGAGTAGTCTGTCGATACCCAAACCTTCACAGGGTGGGCATCCAGGATAGTGTCACTTCCAGTTCTGGAAGTTACCAGCTTCCAGAGTTTGAAATAAAAAGATTGTACTAAAAACATCGAAATTATTTGAAACGCCGGAAGCTGAAAAGCAACCGGCGTTTTTTATGTCCGGGGATCGGACTGGCAGTTAATTGTTCCATACATGAACGGTACTTCGTGTTTCCAGTCAGGTCATATATGCAAGCAGGCCGACGTTACGACGCCAGAAATAAATACTCAGTCAAAAAGAGGCTGATTTAACTGAAGGTACAAATTGACGATTAAAAATATAATTCTGGTGTAATAAGTTTGAAATTGAATGGGTCTGTTTCAAATAATATTTGAGAAATTCACTGATTACTGGTGAAGGGAGAGGTGCAGCCTGATTTCCTATAACCTATTGAAAATAAATAAGAATGTACAGAATATATTGTTGACAAAATGTCATCGAGAAGTGTTTAATAGTGTCATATTAAGAAACATTAAATTTTAAAAGATTAGATTTCAAAAGATTAAATTTTGAAAGATTAGAATTAGAGAGAGCGGAAAAATGAACTACTCATATAAAGCACAGAATAAAGACGTAAGCGATCAGCAGATCGTTCGTCAGATTGTGCTCAGTAGTTTCATGAAAGCTGTTGGACTGTATCTGGTAAAACAATCAGGGAATAGTCCAATAAACGAAGCAATAGCAGGTGAGCATCATTTGTTATTGATTTAGCTCGCTTCCTTATCTGGAAGCGCAGGCTTTCGGATAAGAAGAATTCAAATTAAACCTGCATTCTTTAAAAGCCGCAAGCCTGAACCCTTGCGGCTTTTTCGTTTTTAATTCCGCAAGAAAAAAATAGTCATTATTGGTGTGGCCATAGCTTAATTGGCAAAGCTTCGAGTTGTGATCTCGAAAGATATCGGTTCAACCCCGATTGGTCACCCCAATGATGATTATGAAATGCGGTGACTTGTTTTCTCCATGGATGGAGTCTATGCAGAAAATGCAGGAGCAGATTTTCTGTCACCCCAATGATGATTAACCAGGATAGTAATCCGTGATGGTCGCGGCATCGTTTGCTAAACGAATGGAAGCTTAATTGCTTTGTGGTTCGATTCCACTTCTCTCCGCCAATTTTATGAGAGATAAAATGATGACAAGAAGGAAAATAATTGACGACTAAAGATCAAGTATTAGTGTAGTAGATTTGAAATTGAATGGGTCTGTTTCAAAAAATATTAAGAGAATTCACTGAGTATCGTGTGAAGGAATAAATGCAGCTTAATATTTTGCAAGCCGTTGTATTTATTGAATAAAACACAGTGAAAAGTGTTGACGGACTGAAATTTCAATGGTTAAATACACAACAAGAAATGAGTGACATCATGATAATAAAGGTTAAAAGACATCATCAATGTTACTCGAACTATTATTTTAACTGGCTAAAAAGCTGAATCATAAAAGAGCAAGATATAGTGAAAAATATAGTAAAAACGTTAAATCACAACAGGCATGAAAAAATACGCATAAAACAGCAAGGGTCCATAGGCCTGAGTGTGTCTTGCTATGTTAACGTTATGGAAAAAATTGAAAAACAAAATGTAAAATAGGCTTCGAAAAATATTCGAGGCTAGTGAAAAGTCTCGAAAGGAAATAAAAAACCTGGTTGAGATGAATCTTAACCAGGTTTTTTATTTGGGATATTTGAAAATGTATTTATATAAATTAATTGGAAAATATTACATACACGCGGCATAAATGTCGCCATCAATTTAAATATTGTCGCGGCTATAAATAATAGCAGTGTAGTTTAAGGGGAGCGCATAAAATTGCTCCTGCATTTTATGCTCGTAAGATTTATTGAGTTAATAAGGATGGCACGAGATGTGGAGCTCAATCGGATTGTAACCCCGACGCGAGAGCAAACCTGGTTCGACTCCAGGGTTATCCACCAAAGCAGGTGTAGTGTTAACGGTAGCACGTTTGGTTTCCAACCAAAAAGTTCGAGTTCGAATCTTGAGACCTGCTCCATTATTTTTTTAACCCGGTTAAGGGTGTATAGCTCAACTGGTAGAGCGACTACCTGTTAAGTAGTTGATTGAAGGTTCAAGTCCTTCAATTTAGTGAATTGCGATGGTGAAATGTAACTGAGGTTTCACCCAACAGACCCGTCGCGGTGAAAGCCCGTACTCGGTTGTTTAAAAATGGGGATTGGAAAATTTCTCATTTAGTCAAGTGTTACAAACTTTGGATCGCTAGCTCAATTGTGCAGTAGCATCCGCCTTTTAAGCGGAAGGTTGAGGGTTCGAGTCCCTCGCGGTCCACCAAACATTCCAACATCACAAACCGAGGTGTGATGATACAGTTCTGACGGTGAAAGTCCGTACTCGGGTACACATTTTAAGGTTCGCTAGCTCAACTGGTAGCAGCACCGGAAGGTTCCGAGCTCGAAGCTCGGGCGGGCCATCAATTTTTGCTTTTGTAGCTGAGTGGGATTAGCTCGAGATTGCTTATTTTAAACTGACTCGTCTCGACGGTTTAGTTCTAATTCAACCGAATACACAAAAAATACTACCCTCGTAGCTCAGTTGGAAGAGCTCTGGTCTTCGAAACCAGGATGCGCAAGTTCGAATCTTGCCGAGGGTACCAGATTTAGCCCTGTAGTGTAGTTGGCAACACACAAGATTTTGATTCTTGTATCACAGGTTCGAATCCTGTCGGGGCTTCCAGTTGACTTATTATAATGGTAATGACGAGTGTGTCAGGTAATTAGTTAGCTTTTTACGAAAAACAATTTGTTAACCATAAACACTAATAAGGAGAGAAACAATGCAAGCTCAGATCTTGCGACTAAACAAAGCGGGGCAAGCGATGGAGTGGGTCGGTATTGATGCCGCTGCAGGTTTGTATGCGAAAGAACAAATCGTCTGGACTTATGGGGATAGCTTCGTGCGTCTACGAGGTGGCTTTTCGCGTATGACTGGAAAGCAATCGGTATTAGAGATTGCTTCTGTTGTTGCAACGGAAGGTAAAGTGCATAGTAAAGATGTACGTGTACCACGTCTTTGTAATCGTTCATTGTTCAGGCGCGATGGTCATTTATGCATGTATTGTGGAATTTCGTTTCGCCGTTCATCGTTGACTCGAGATCATGTAATGCCACAAGCAAGAGGTGGAAAAAATACCTGGATGAATTGTGTTGCTGCCTGTAAGCCATGCAATAATAACAAAGGTTGTAGAACGCCCGAAGAGGCGGGAATGCAGCTGGTGGCTATTCCATTTTGTCCAAATAAATCTGAGTATCTGGCATTAGCGAATAGAAGTATTCTTGCTGATCAAATGGATTTTTTATCTAAGGGGTTTTCTACGAATATGAGGCGGTCTTATTGCTAATATTTCATAAACAGCTTATTACGGTAACTTAGTAATACGGTTTCTCTTAAAGCACTTTTTTGATTAATTAAATTTGCCCGCGAAGAATGCGGGCAAATTTTAAACTGTGAATTTTTGAATAATTGTTTTTAAGTTTACACTCCTTTATTATTCGGCGAATGATAGTCAAACTTTGTTTGAGGTTGTTTGAGGTTGTTTGAGATAGTTTGAGATAGTTTGAGATAGTTTGAGATAGTTTGAGATAGTTTGAGATAGTTTGAGATAGTTTGAGATAGTTTGAGATAGTTTGAGGTTGGCTGATATCTATAGCGCATCTTAACAGGTAAACATAAGTCGCGATTTTAGTTTGCAATAATCGCGACTGCCATGACGAAGAAGTTAAATGCTTATCTTTTCATATTTGATTTATTCGCTCACTTTACGCTGCATCGACACCCCTAGCCAGATAAACCAGATTATCTGGCTTAATCCAAATATTTCGGTGAGTACTTCTTCTGGGTAAATGGTCAAAATGCCTGCCAGACCAACAAACACGCCCACGTAGCTTAACGGTTTTGGCAGGTTGTTGCTTTTTAAACTGGCACAGCTTAAAAGTAAAACCCATAACCCGCCAACGACTTCATTACCGCCGCCCAGTCCTTCGGTAATGCTGCTAATGGTTAGCCATACAGTGATTGCTCGTTCTGGTTCCTCGGTAGCAATACTGAGTACAGAGGCCAAGCCTGTATTGTTAATCATTCCGCTGGCAATCACAAGACACACCCAGATATAGCCGAAAATTGAGGCGATTTGAGAGATTGCTGGTGACTGACGTTTTAAACGTTCGTGAAGTGCCATAACAATAACTGCCAGTAAAATACCAAAGAGGACATAAATAGCCAGGTTCATTACTGACAAAATGAGTTGGTTGTCAGATAAAAAGGTTAATTTTTGAGTTGTCGTGGGATTTTCAGGAAACTCTAATACGGCACCATAGATGATGAAGGCGGTAATATAAATTACTGCCTCAAGAATTGCAGCAATACCACCTGTTTTTTGAAGGTTATTCATTCCTTTTTCCTGTTTTATAGTAGAGATGTTAAGTCACAGGGAACTCTGGCTCATGATTGAGTCTGATATTTACCCGCTTAATTTTTAGTTTATTCTCCCATATATCTGGGCTGGCGTCGTCCGAGACTAAAAGGACGGACATATTTTTGGTGGTTTTTTTTGATTACGGTACAATCACTACTTTCTAACAACGCTTATCAGCAAAAATAACGAAGGGATCCTTTTTGGAAGATTTGGTGGTGCTTGCGATTACCATGGCAACACTTGGGCAAATTGCCCTTTGTGTACCTCAGCTTCTGGCGCGTGCGATTTACACTCCTACCTATCTGCCTTTGGCCTTTTTCTTTATTGCCAATGGTGTTATTTCAACTGGCCCGGCGATTTTTTTGTTCGCTCCAGAGTGGGATACCATTTACATTGCGATGATATTTCCAGCCTGGTTACTTCTCGGGCCGGTATTCTGGCTCTATGTAGAAGGACTGACTTCTGAAACGTCCTGGCATCTGAAACGACGGCATCTGGTTCATTTTATCCCTGCCGGGTTTGGGCTTGTTGTCACTGGATTGTTAATTAGCTTGCCACTGACGCTACGTCGGGCGTTATTTAATGATGAGTCAGACGTCAATATTGACACTGGAATACCGCTGATTGTGATTGTGGGTATGTTAGTGTCTATGGTGCTCTGGGCATTGCAATCTGGTTATTATGTGGTGCGTATTGCCATTCGACTGTCACGTTACCGGAAGCAACTGAAGAATCTGTTTGCCAGTAATGAGCAACGAGAACTGGGCTGGTTAAGCTGGTTACTCTTTGTTATCTTAGCTTGCTGGATACTTTCTCTGGCAAACCTGTTATCAACGCTGGTTCTGGAAAATTCATGGTTCGGTTATCGCTTTGGCTCAATACTCTCTCTGCTTCTGGTATGGACCATGGCTCATTGGGGATTAAGACAGAAGCCGGGCTTTGAGGGACGATATTCTAAGGGAGCAGGAGGTGCTGGTTTAAATACTGAGACTGGTTCAAATACGGGTGTAAGTATGGCCATAGATACGGTTACTGGTACAGATGTCTCTGAGGTTGAAAGCTCTCATTCTGAAAATAATAAAAAATATGAACGTTCCGCGCTGAGCAAAACACAGGCTGAACGGATTGCAAATAAAATAAACAGGGTGATGGCAAAGGAGCAGCTGCACCTGGATTCCAGCCTTTCGTTACATAAGCTGGCACGTCATATTGCTATTTCACCTAATTACATTTCACAGACATTAAACGATACCATGGGGACCAATTTTTTCGATTATGTGAACAAATGGAGAGTTGAAACGGCTAAGCCTGAAATTATTGCCAATGAAGATACGGTGCTGAATATTGCGCTTGAAGCGGGGTTTAACGCTCGTTCGTCTTTTTATAAAGCCTTTAAAAAGGAAACAGGCAAAACGCCTGGCGAGTTTAGAAAGTTTCATCAAGCTCAGACAGGCTGAAGTTTAGCGTTTTACCCATCTTAAATCATTGTATTGTAGTGGGTCAGCCTGATCGGGAGCTTTTGAATTCCTTGTCTCGATACTATCGTACAAACTTTAATTTTAAGAGTAGCCGTATCAGGATGTCTTTTATTATCAGGAAAATTTAATTAGCAGATTTTCAGGTATTCATTTTAAAGGTCAAAAGCGTTTCGCAGCGCTTTGCTCTGACTGCGACATTCTTTTTTCAAGTGCTAAAAAAGAATGCAAAAAGCACTTTTGCGTTGGCACTGGGCATCGCTAATGAATTCTGTGTTTGAGTTTGGGTAGCTAAGAACGCCCACCAGTGAATGGACTTTCTGCTTTTTAACTTCCTACATTAACAAACACACCCTGCCGAGCGCCTGTGAACGATTCT
>JADGFG010000137.1 GCA_016743995.1 Kangiellaceae bacterium
GGAGTGAGGAATAACATAGTTATACTTATAGTGGAACCGGATATTCGCATAAAAAAGAAATCTGTTTTTTGCAACGGCTAAACATCCATCTAAAAGGAAGTATTCAGCTTCTGGCTAGTGTTCATCAAATCGTTACTTGTTACCTGTCTGTCAGCTTGCCATTCCAGATCTCAGAACTCAAAGCTGGACTTATCTTTTTGGTTGAACAGCTATTGTTTTCATTGTCATTTTTATTGTCGTTCATTCCGCGAGTTACGAATAAGATAATCTCAATCTGCCGATAATGGAGGTTTTTGTTTTTATGTTGCGCCTGCTTTTAACGAGCATTAGATTGACCTTTAGTATTAGTTGCAAATTCCATTCAGAATTTACTGGGTATTTACCTGATCAGTTTATCAAATATAGTAGTCAAAGATTAAATACATTCAGCGCGGCAGGGGCTTATCTCTTCTGGAGTTTAAGTGAATTTTGAACTGTTTTATTTTTTTAAGGGGACGTATAATGCGATGAAAGGCCTGGTCAACAGCTTGAGCTGTCAGGGGGGAATAGAACGCGCATGATTTTTTCTTTGGGAAAATATTTGTATGTTAAATTTGTCAGTTGTCGATCTTATTCGAAGTAACTCTTTTGGCCCTGTAAGAACGGGGCAGACTAAGTCGAAAGTGCTGGCACTGCTCGGAGAGCCTGATAATGTTCTGGCAAGTGATAATGATTCATATTTTGAATGCTCTATCTGGAAATATTCAGGCGTTGATTTTTATTTTACAGGTCGAGCAACGGAAGCTGATGTTTTATTTTTAATCTGGTACGACTTCTCTAAACATCAAAACGCTAGATGCATTAAAGAAAACAATCTGCTGCATGATGATTTTTCTGGAGGAGAGAGAGTGTTATATTCCAGCCTGAAAGCTCCTTTTAAACAATACCAGTTAAAATATAATGTTTATCGCTTTAAGATGTCTGGCTCTTATTTTATCAGTTTTGAAAGTGGCGCAGGGATTCATCTTGAAGAATATACCGGGGATATAAAAACGCTTGATGAGTCAAAAATATCAGCGTTGGAATTAGGGAAACCATTTTTGCACTCCAGCTACCAGAAAATATCGGCTTAAATACAAAAAGTACGTAGCGTTATATTGTAATAGTCTGTTTTATATTGTTACAGAAAGTTTTATATTGTTGTCATCAGTTGTTAAGAGCATTTAATGCTGAGATTGCCTTTTATCTTAAGGGAGCTGTTTTATTCAGTATTCAAGATATTTTATCTAATAATTTTGAACTTAACTTGAATTACTTGTAGCTTCAATTGATAATGCGCGAAATTTTACACAGAATCTTGAGGATAAATAAAAGTGATTTTGGATAAATGTAAGTTTCTTGTTATTACTTTCTATTTGTTTGTTTCTTTTACTGCTTATGGTGAATCAAAATTTGCTCAGACATCAGATGTCATACCAGTTATAAGTAAGGTTCATGCGCTAACTTTCGCCGACAAAAAACTTTCTGATTGTGTTCTCAGGGAAGCTGAAGCGTCGAGCGTTACTTACGTGCATGAGCTAAAATCACTGGACTGTCATTCTGGAGAAATTAAGAGTGCCGAGGGAATTGAACAATTGGTCAATCTTGAAAGCCTGAATTTGTCACATAATGAAATATCTATAATTGACTTGTCCAGCAATCTGTTTTTAACAAAATTGAACCTGGGGTTTAATCGCCTGGCTCGGATTAGCCTTGAGCAAAATACTCATCTGAAAAAACTTAATTTGCATTACAATCAATTGAGTAGCATTAAACTGAGAAGGAACCGTTCACTTACTGAATTAAACCTTTCTTATAATAAAATTGACTCGATAGATATCAGTCATAATATTGCGTTAAGAAGTGTTAACCTTGAAGCAAATAATATTGAGTCAATTGATATTAGCAGTAACGTTGCGTTAAAAACCCTGATTCTTGCACATAACCGGTTAAGTTATATTAATATCAGTCACAAAATATCACTTTAGTTTCTTTCCGTTTTCTTGTAGTTATCGGTTGTAGTGAATAAAAAAAAGGTAGTAATTATACTACCGTTTTTTGTTGAACTTCAGATGTTTGACTTACAACTCTCCGCCGACCACTTTGGGGGAGTCCGTCACTACTGGCTTATCGGTCAGACTAAAGGTTACCGGAGTAATGTCACTTGCTGTTGGTAAGGTAATATCAAGAGCGTTGTTCAGGCTCAAATTGCTTGCTCCCTGAGTGCAGGCCGTCACATTTAGCTCTCGCATGCGCTTTTCCATTTCTGTGGCTTTCACTACGTAGTTACCTGAAGTATTAGTTAATACGGTTTCATCTTTTATCGAAAAGCCTCTCGTATGGCGTTGGTTACTGCTTTTAACTTCTGGAAAGCCCCACAGGTCTCCCTGACCACCATATTCCAGAATGACAGATTGTCCAGCGTATTCACTGATTGCATTTTCTATGAGGTTACGGTCATTTTCGTTGCTATGAGTGTATAAAAAGTGCAATGGACGTTCGAACTGAATGAGATCACTGATTCCCTGTTGGCGAATAAACGTCATTTTGTTCCAGTCATTAGGACCTGTTTCCCAGATGTATGAAACATCCTGATTCCATGTATCCCACGGTGAACCCAGTGTTGTGCCCTGTAAAACCATAGCACTGGTCTGGATACCCCAGGCATGGCGTCCACCTGAAACTGGCGATTGACCGTCAGCCATTGCAACTGGATTACCCTGCATGTCTCTGAGTGTAAGATCACCCAGGCTAAAAGTGTAAAGCGCAGCCGGTGCGTCAGGGTCATTTGAGTCGGTTAGATAGGGGGTATCTCCGTCTGATTGTAACTGGCTGCTGGTTAATATCGATTTTAAACAATTGGAGTAACAGGCCAGTGTGACCTGATTATTCGAGCCAAATAGTGTGCTATCTGAACCACTAATAGTCTCTTCGGTAAAAGCAGCGATGTGAGTTGGGTTTTCGTTTTTGTCATAAGCAACAGAGCCTCTTAAGCTGTCCGAGTAAAAATTTAAGAAGTTGTCGGTTAATTTGTCTGGCGTTATGGTTGTAACTTCTCTCTGGCCTTGTGTGAAAGCGATGCTGGCAATCGAGTAAAATCCTTCAGAAGCGACTGCTGTGCCATCATTGAGTGTTAAGTCATGGGTATATTCAACCAGGAATTCCGCATTTTGCCAGTAGATAAAATGACTGCCATCCAGATCACTCAGTGGAATCACTGATTTACTTCGCTTAATAAGTCGCCCGGGCGTGTGTACAACATCATAGTTGAGGTTGTTCTGACTGTCAGAAAAGTCCTGACGAGTAATCGAAGCCACCTGAGATTTATTAACCGTTTCAGGTAGCCACATTCCCCAGTAACTGATATGCCCATTAACTTGCTCGTTGTTGATTGTTGTAACAAACGGAAATCCGCTATTTATGTTAACTCTTGAGCCGTCTATCTGATTGTACAGGTTATAACGCCATACATTTTCATCCATATTAATCCGATCATTGCACTGTTGTGCATCAGGAGTGCCATCGTTATCAGTATCCTTGCCCCGTAAAAAGTGAGTAGCGTTATAGGCAACCGCAAATTCTGAATGAAAATCGGCGTTTTGCTCGCTTCGGTGAGTGGCTGTTTTAGCAATACCTGAAGTTCCTTCAGAGTTGTCCAGTATGACATTTGCCGCTTCACTAAAGCTAAACTGGTTATCTGCGCCATTGTAAAACTTAAATTGAAGTTTTCCTTCCGAGTTGGCTACTGTCTGTAATGTCCCCTGCATTGTAGGAACTTCGTTGCCATTGATATTGGCGACACCTTTCCAGTTCATACTGAAATCACCAAAGGGCAGCGCTTCGGTCGGAGAAGAATTAATGGTTACTTCTACCAGTATTCGCTGCTGATCCATCGGATCGCTGCTGTCAGGATTTTCTGCTGGTACCCAGATTTTTACTTTTTGTGGTGAACTGGCCGATTCGCGGCTTGACTTAACAGTCCATAGTTCGTAATTGATTTCGTTGTTTGCACTGGATTGCCCTGTTTCGCTGCTTTCTTCGCTATTTTTTTCGCAGCGCGCAAGTATCTACGAGCGCTGTGTAGGTTGCGTTAACAAACTTATCAGCACGTGTCTGACCCACATAACATAAAATCTGGTTGACCATCTGCATTGGCCCCATTGATTCGTCCCAGACGTAAGCTCTGGTTTTATCCAGCGTAAAATCGGAATCTGCTCCGTTATAGGGTTTCATGGAAATTGCGGGTTTCATTGAAAGGCTTGTTTTTGCCGAGAGATTTGCGGCGGGGGCTGAGGACACTTTCTGTTGTACTGTATTTGAGCTGGAATCACTAACAATGCTGATAATTTCTGGCATGGTCAGACCAACGACCTCTCCTTCAGTAGCCTGAGCTGTTGCTTCCGGGGTTGAATTTGAGTCGCTGCCACCGCAGGCAGCCAGTACTAAGATGGTTAAAGGGGAGATTCGTGCAAAATTTGAAAATTTCATAAAAACAGTTTCCTCGATACTTCTTAAATAAGAGCCTGATAATCAAGACGTCTGGGTATAACCGTGAAATTGCTTTCATTCATTCATTGAAAGCTCGTAGCAATTTGTTTCGGCTGTTTTCAGGATTAGTTAAGGGAGGGAATAGAAGAAATATCTCGTTTTCGATATATCTAAATCAAATCAAGCGGTTACTTAGAAAAAAATAATCATTATTATTTATTTCCATTTAATCTGAACGGCAGGCATATTCAATAAATCTGGATATATAATCGTTTTGTTAATAGCTGCAGATAGTTTATTTTAGTTGTTGTTTTATCCGGTCGGCAACCCTGAAGGCATTCGCATAAATGGTAAAGGTTGGTGTCACACTACCTCCGTTTGGCATAAAACTACCATCGGTAACGAAAAGGTTATTGCAGCCGTGTACTCTGCAGTCAGCGTCCAGAACTGATTGTTCCGGGTTGTGACCAAAGCGCATGCCTCCCGCAATAAGGTTGTAGGTTGGTGTTGTAAAAACATTGCCATAATATTGATGGGCACCCATTTGTTTCATTAACTGAACACCTTTATCAATCAGGTAACGAGCGACTTTTAAATCATGGGGATGATACCCCGTTTTAACCCTTGCTACTGGCATGTTCCACTTATCAGTTTCGCTCTTATCCAGACTGACAAAACAGTTTTCGGTAGGTAACCAGTCGCAGAACACTTCAAACTTAAGATCGCTCGATTGAGTGAAGTGAGACTTTAATTTACGCTTAAACTCGCTTCCCCATATTAATTGATTATTGTTATCCCACTTAAGGCTGTTAGCTTCACTGGTAGGAGAGGAAGGATCAAAAACAAAATCGATTGTACCGCCTTTAATTTTTTTGCCGAATGCTTTTTTATCATCAATAAAATACCAGTCCTGCAATGCGCGATTAAAAAATGGACCTTTAACTTTTAAGGCACGGGCTTTTTCTGTTGAGATACGGGTTAAATCGAAAACACCATGTCCGGTTCCGCCCGCACAGCAATGAAGATTTTTTCCGAGTTGATTGTAGCGATTTCCAATACCTTCTGGGTGTCTGGGGCCAGTCGAACTTAATAAGAGTCGACTGGACTCTATGGAGTAACAGGCGACTGAAAAAATTTTAGCCTTTACCTGATGACGCTCCATCGTTGTATTGAAGTAGTCAATTGAAGTCGCATTACCTTTATTGTCGGTATTAATCTGATAAGCTCGGGCATGGGCAATTATTTTGCAATTTCCTGTTTTTACTGCGCTATCCAATAATGCTGCTCTGGAACTTCCTTTGGCGCCAGAGCTACACCCATAACTGCCACAATAGCCGGAATACTCACAACTACGACGATGATTGTGCGGTTGAGATAATATGGCTCTGGCCATGGGCAGCGGGGTAAAACCAGATTCAGTAGCGGCTTTATCAAACCATTGAGAAACCGGGTGTTCTGCGGTGGGCGGAAAGGGGTAATCAGGCGTTGAGCGGGGTTCAAGGTGGCGGTGAGAAACGACCTTTCCGGAAACACCAACAATCTTCTCCACTCGAGCGTAATAGGGTTCTAGTTCAGCATAGCTGATGGGCCAGTCTGTAATATTAGCACCCGCAATTGGGCCAAACTCCGACAAAAGCCGAAAGTCTTCTGGTTTAAGTCGGTGAAAATAGCCGCTCATAAAGTTACTTGCTCCGCCGACAATGTTCCCTCCCCAGAAGTCTCCGGTATTTCTGGAAGACCAGCTGCCATCATCGTCAGGTTCTTCGATGACGTGTCGCTCATCTTTTAATTTTGAGCGAAAGGTTTTGTGCCTGAGTAACATTTCATCTTTCTTAAAGTCATCTTCGGCATACCAGGCACCTTTTTCCAATACAATGACCTGGTAGCCGGCTTTGGCCAATTCATAAGCAATGGGACCACTGCCAGCACCACTACCAACAATACAGATGTCACACTGGGTGATTGAAGCAGGTTTATTGCTCATGATGGACTCATTTCAGTTTAGTTAAAATCTTGGTAAGTTTTGCCGGTGACTGGCGCAGGAAAGCCGGGTTGATGTTCCAGCCATTGCCAGCCGATAGCATCAGGGTTCCCACCATAGACGGGGTCAAGCATCAGGGCTTCGGTAATATAATACAACAAAAGTGAAAGCCAGTTTTCGCCGGCCTGGGTTGCCGCAATTTCTGTAAGTAGTTTATTCTGTTGTTTTTGTGTCAGCTTGATAAATTTGTCTCCTTTCTGTTGTTCAGAAAGGTCATCCAGCCAGCCAATGCCCCTGCTGATAAATTCGGGGTCACCATCATCAACGTTCTGACTGTCTGTCATTGCCCACTCAAGATAAGAGAGTGCATTGATCGCCAGAGCATCGGGGCCGTTTCCATCGTCGGGAAACAGGAGTACTTGCACTGCGTTAAGTGTTTTTTTCTGATGTTCGTTAAATAGTCGGGAGAAAGAGGGGTTGGCGTTTTTCGAAGGCTCTGGTTTCTGGTTCAGGTTTTGATGGGTTATTTCCGGTTTACAGGCGGTCAGACCTGCCAGCAGACTGATTGCTGAGCTTGTTTTTAGAAAGGCTCGGCGATTTAAACCACTGGCAAGCGGGCCTTTATAGTTTTTTGGCAAAGCTCCCTTTTTGGGAGAGGTCATCGTGTGAGATTTAGCAGATTTCCGGGATGGCTCTAGCAAGTCTTGTCTCCAGCCTCACAGCTTGCCTTCTTATTTTTTGCAACTTCTGGCTGGCGGGCTAACTGATTCCATTGAGCAAGAAAAGGCTTGATATCGCCAGGTATATTATCCCTGAATTGAACCACACCATTAATATCAATAATAAATGATGTTGGAGTGCCCCAGACATTATAAAGGTCAGTGACTTTATTATTGTAATCAAAAGCCAGTGGGTAATTGATTTTAAATTTTTTCTGAAAAGCGATTGATTTTTTCATAGAGTCTTTACGAGAAGTATTAATACCAATGAGTTTAATCTGCTCCTTATATAGAGCGTGATTGTTTTTGAGTTTTGGAAGTTCTCGCATACAGTAGCCACACCAGGTATTCCAGAACACCAGATAAACGGCTTTTTTCCCTCGATAATCGCTGAGTTTAAATGGACTGCCATCAAATTGTTTAATACTGAAATCAGGCGCCATCTGACCTGTATCGGGTTCATCTGCAGCAATCAAAGAGCTAAAAGTCAACGCAGCGAATAGAAAAAGAGGAAGTTTGATAGCTAATTTCACAAATGCACCTGTATTTAATATCAATAAATTTTATTAATTAATCGTTAAGTCGATATAGGTTTAGACCGGGGATATGCCGTAATTGTTACACAGCAATATAGAGAAATGTTGAACGTAACGCAAAGTTTTGTCACTTGCTCCAGTCGAAAGCCTTTTGATTGTAATCATGGATTACCTGTTTCAGTAAGATTTTAACGAGTTATATCAGTGAGTTACAATGGAGGCTATTGGGACTGCTCTGAGTGGTGTAAAATACACGGCAATTTTATTGCCAGGGGCATCAATGAGTTGGCCGATTTAACAAAAGCTGTTGAGTTAACAGAATTAAACACATTTGCCGTTTGTTCAACAGCGGCTACTTTTCTTCGACTGGACTCTGTTGAAAGTGTTCTTCGAGCTTGCCCTGTTATTCAACAATACAAGCAGAGAATAGTGCTTGGGGGTGGTAGCAACCTGCTTTTCGTCGGAGATTATGAGGGGCTTGTATTATTTCCTCAGATTTCAGGTATCGAAGTTATCGAAGAAACAGAAGATTTTATCTATGTTTCTGTTGGGGCTTCTCAGAACTGGCATCAATTTGTTGTTGAATCGCTCGAATGTGGCTGGTATGGACTAGAAAACCTGGCTTTGATCCCGGGAACGGTAGGGGCTTCCCCCGTCCAGAATATTGGTGCTTATGGTGTTGAAGTGGGGGATTTTATACATCAGGTGCATTATATTGACCTGGATACTGCCGAGCAAAAGGAAGTCAGTCATAGTGATTGTCAATTTGCTTATCGAGACAGTTTTTTTAAAAAGGCTGTTGTTGGTCAATATCTTATTACAAAGGTCGAGTTTAAGTTAAGAAAACAACCTGCACCCTGCTTAAGTTATCGGCCACTGGACGAATATTTTAATAACAAACCTGCTAGTGAAGTGACACCATTACAGGTTTTCAGCCGAGTTTGTCAGCTACGTCGCGAGAAACTGCCCGATCCACAAAAAATACCTAACGCGGGAAGTTTTTTTAAAAACCCGGTCATTTCAAAGCAGGCTTTTACTCAGCTGAAAGAGAGTTACCCGAAAATAATCGGTTATCCAGTTAATCATTCAGTAAAACTGGCTGCTGGCTGGCTTATTGAAGAAGCTGGATTTAAAGGTTATAGAACGGGTAATGTTGGTGTACATTGTCATCAGGCATTGGTGCTTGTTAACTATGGTGAGAGTGATGGTCAGCAGGTGTTGCTTCTGGCTGAACAGATTATAGCAAAAATTTTGCAGTTGTTCGGTGTTCAATTAGAACCTGAAGTTCGAATTATTGGTTGTTAGTCATTGACTGATACTGTAGTGGCAAGAATATGACGAGTGATGATAAAGCGGTGAAAAAATCGAGAGCAATTAACACGATGGAGAAAATTGAGTTTTTGCTCAGAATCTTGTCTGACGGCAGTTTTCATTCTGGAGAGCGGCTTGCTGAGCAATTGAACGTGACTCGATCAGCAATCTGGAAGTTAGTTCGAAAGCTGAAATCCTGGCAAATTGAAATTTATTCGGTTACTGGTAAAGGTTATAAAATTCCTGGTGGTCTGGATTTACTGGACAAAAGCTGTCTTCAGAAGAAGCTGTCCCATAATCACTTATTTAAGCAAGTTGATGTGTTTACCTCGATTGATTCCACTTCCGATTACCTGTCAAGGCAGTGGAAAAGCTTGCCGGGAGTTGGACGAGTTTGCATTGCAGAGCATCAATCAGCTGGTAAAGGTCGAAAAGGTCGCGTCTGGGTGTCCCCTTTTGCAGCAAATCTATATTTCTCGATAGGTGTCTCTCTTCCCCTGGGATTAAGTGCTCTGGGAGGTTTGAGTCTTGCCATTGGAATCAGCCTGGCAAAAACATTGAATCAGTGGACAAATCGTAAAATAAAGGTGAAATGGCCAAATGATTTAATGGTTGATGATAGAAAGCTTGCAGGGATACTGGTTGAAGCCTGTGGTGAGAGTAATGATCATAGTTTCCTGAATATTGGTGTTGGAATAAACTGGAATATGCAGCCTGAACATGCATCGGAACTGGAGCAACCATGGATAAATTTAAAAGAACTGTCGGAAATAAAACTGTCGAGGAATCAAATTCTCGCCGAAGTGCTGATTCAACTGGATAAGACACTGACAGGCTATTTATCACATGGGTTTACTGAGTTTTTGAAAGACTGGAATCAATTGAGTGCTATGATTGATCGGTCTGTCACTGTACATCTTGCAAATAGTCAGGTGAATGGAATAGAAGCAGGTATAGAGTTGAGCGGCGCATTACGGTTGGAAACGGAGTCGGGAATACAGATATTTCACTCTGGTGAAGTCAGTTTAAGGAAACGAAGGTAAGTGTTAATCAACGAGTTAAACAGATGATTTTATTAATTGACTGGGGTAACAGTCTATTGAAATATGTTGAGTTAGCAGAGTTATCGATGGAGTGTCTTGACAGCGCACCGTTGTGTTCGGTCAGGGATCTCTGTGAGTTGAACGGAATATTAAATGCGCCATATGAGTGTATTCTGGTGAGTTCGGTGAGAAATGAGTCCGATCATAACCAGCTTTCGTCCCTGTTAGCGGGTTTAAGTAATCAGGTTGTGTTTGCCAATACTGAATCTCTGGCGAATGGCATATCCTGTGCCTACAAAAAGCCAGCTGAGCTGGGCGTTGACCGCTGGTTGGGGATTGCTGCCAGCCAGAGTTTTAACAAACGAGCGATTATCAGCATCGGTTCTGCGATTACACTAGATTTTGTAGTGCATCAGCAGCATCTCGGAGGTCAAATTATTCCTGGTTATCGGCTGCTGTTCAACAGTCTGTTAGCCACAGCCAGAGTCAGGCCAGACCCCTGTAATGAATTTGAAGCAAGCTTTGCGCTTGGCGATTCGACGACAACAGGTGTTCAACAAGGCATTAATACTCTGATTCAGAGTTATCTGGAAAAAGCGGTTAATGAGGCCATCGCCAGATATGATATACATCAATTCATTTTTACCGGTGGTGGAGGAAAGTTCTGGTCGAAAGCAATGACATCATCAAAAGGTCACTTTTACTATGAGGAAAAGCTTGTATTTAAAGGCTTGCTCAGTTTTTATGACACTGTCTTAATCAGATGAACATTGGCTGAGAAATACTATGCCAGAACTCCCTGGAAATGCAGGTTTCAGTGTTCAAACTTTAGCGCTGAACAGCCCAGGGGCAAGACCATAAGCCATCTTCGCCGTCGTTAAGAAGCTTGAAATAGAATAACAGGTCCAGTGCTTCTATGTCTGGAATCTAATGACTTAATTGTCTTGCTGAATCCTGCATTTCCAGGGAGTTTGGGCATAACAATCCATTTTGTTTTCAACGGGATGACTAAAGAACCAAAAAAATTAACAAAAAAGACAAAAAGCCGTTGACCATTTATTCATAACTCATTAGAATGCGCGTCCTTGCTTGAACTGAGAAGTTCATTTAAGAAGGTAAAAGACCGCTTTTCAATAAGGAATTGATCATAGCCGTACTTTAAACCAGATATATGCCGGTTTAGCTCACTTGGTAGAGCAACTGACTTGTAATCAGTAGGTACCCAGTTCGATTCCGGGAACCGGCACCAGATTTTATGAGGTTCTCAAGAGTGAGTGCTTCTAAGTAATGTTTTTGCGATACTCTGGCTATTAAATAAGTCAGGGTAAAAAAACGAAGTTAGCGTACAGAAATTAGTTTGATTATGACTTGCTTTCTTAAGCTTAAGTCGTCAAAATTCGGCGCTAACCTACAAATCACTTTTGTTTTGGTGTTTTGTACTAAAGGATTCGGAGGGGTTCCCGAGTGGTCAAAGGGATCAGACTGTAAATCTGACGCGTAAGCTTCGCTGGTTCAAATCCAGCCCCCTCCACCAGATTAAGTAAGCTAGGACTTATTACTAGTTGCTTTTGTTTGTTGTAAAAACTGGCTTGTGATTTTACGGGTCATATACAGCGGGTATGGTACAATGGTAGAACCTCAGCCTTCCAAGCTGATGATGCGAGTTCGATTCTCGCTACCCGCTCCAGTTCGAACAAACTGCCGATATGGCTCAGTTGGTAGAGCGCACCCTTGGTAAGGGTGAGGTCACCAGTTCGACTCTGGTTATCGGCACCAATTTTCCCGGATCAATGATCAGTTGTTCTGGGCTTAGTTATGTTTGGGCTCATAGAGCACATGCATATAACTAAATTTACCATGTAATTTGCATAATCTTTTTTGGAGGCATTTATGTCTAAAGAAAAATTTGAACGAACCAAACCCCATGTCAATGTTGGTACAATTGGCCATGTTGATCATGGAAAAACAACATTAACCGCTGCAATGTGTACCGTATTGTCTGCAGCCTTTGGTGGTGCGGCAAAAGATTTCGCTGAAATTGATAATGCTCCAGAAGAAAAAGAGCGTGGTATTACC
>JADGFG010000138.1 GCA_016743995.1 Kangiellaceae bacterium
CTGGGTGACAGACTGTTTAAAAAAGAAACAATACCACTGTTAAGTGATTATATTTCTGAGTGATGCTATCGTTTGGCCACAGCTTTTTGAGAACTTACTCGAACAACAATTATTTTATGCGTGTCCTCTTATATATTGCTGAAGAGAAAGGAATGACTCTCAAAAGTAGGTTATGATGGGAATTAGTCTGATTACAAATTGGTTGGGTTGATTTTTTGTATAATGCTAGTGACGGAAAACCAGTTAGATCATACCAAATCGTTCGACGTTTAATTTTGCAAAAAGTATGATGGAAGCGGCGACGGCTACACTATTAAAGGTTTGGCAGAGTGTCTATTAAAGGTTTTGGCAACATTTAATATGGAAACTTAGGCTCTATTTCATATTCTATTGATAACTGATTAAAAACACTTCTGGCCTTATCTACCTCTAATGCTTCACCTTCAAAGATTAAAGCCCTTTCTTTTTCGGTTAGTTTTCTTGCTTGTAGGAAATTAAGATTGGCAAATTCAGATAATGCTTTAACTTGCTCCTTATTCCCAGTATCAGCAGATAACAAATACATCTTATATTTTGTTACATCCTGAGCTATTTCCGATATACGAGTAGTAACTAATGCCCAATCGCATTGAGTACAGAAGAAACCTTCTGTACTGCCTTCTACTCGATATTCAGAGTCAGCTCCACACTCTTCACACTTTTTAATTTCGCTCATAAATTTTCTCTACTATTAAGGATTTGTTTTTGGTTGAAAAATCTTTATCTCTCCAAGATTTCTCAAGTCAGGCTGACCATTAATTGCTTTTGGGGCAACTAGCGTTTTACCGTTAGGGTAAGCCCATAGCAAGTCAGTTGGAGCCTGCACTTCAACATTTAACTTATTAGCGAGGTTTTGAGCGAAGCCTGTTTCACAAGCACCAGTACTACAAGAAAGTAGTCTAACATTTTGCCCATTATAGCCCGGTTGCTGTTCAATCATTCGCGCTGCTGTACGGTGATCAACTAAAACAGGACCATTTGGAGTTTCTATTTGAATCTTATTAGGTGAACCATGAGCAACTACATCAAAGAATCCATCAGGATCTACATCTGAGCGTTTAGAAGCATTAAGGAAGAACCGATCAGAATCAGCCATGAAATTAACAGGCCCAGGAGCTGCGGTACTGTTTGGAACTCTACCAACCCTACCCTTAACCCGCTCAACAAGCTTGCCAACTTTCCTACCAACCGACTTAACAGATTCCTTAATCGTTCCCGATAGCGCTTTAATTGATTTAGAGCTATTGATAACGCCAGAACCAACAACCGAACCCGTTCCTAACTCTGCAAAACTCGACGACCAGCCCGCTATTGCTCCAGTATCACCCGCCTTTACCTTCTGATAAGCACCATAAACCGACCGCCCAATTTGCGACCGCCCCTCTCTGCTCGCTAACAGTTTAGCAGAATTTACTGCTGTGTCATGTGAATTATCCAATTCCCTGGAATGCTCTCTCGCCCACTTATCATTACCAAAACCACTGGTCGCTGCTGACACCCAGTTTGCCGCATAATTGGCCGTTGCCATTATCCCTTCACCTGCTCGTGCAACACCCGCACCAATGCCTGCAGCTGCTGAAATAACCTGGTCAGTTCTGGATTGGTTATCCAGATTTCCAGCTATTTTTGCCGTATTGTCAGCCCACTCTGCAAGCTTGTCTCTGGCAGCTGCCAGCCAGGCAACATTCCCATCCGGGTCAATCCACACCGTCGGATTCCCATAAGCATAAAGATACTTATGCAAACTCGGTGGCGTATCCACCATCCCCTCAAACGCATCCTGAGTTAAAAACTGCCCCAGTGTCGGGTCATAATAACGGGCCTTAAAATAATACAGCCCCGTTTCTTCATCTTTTTCATGCCCGGTAAAACCAAACACATTAGCACTAGTGCCCACCTGCGAACGGGTATTACCAAAAGCGTCATACTGATAACGTACCTGAACACTACCATCCACCTTAGTCAGATTAACCGGACTACCAAGGGTATCAAACAGATAAAACTGCGCCCCTTCATTCACATGGTTCAGTGATAATAATCGCTTTGCGCCATAGTCATACTTTGACAAGGTATTGCCACTGGCATCGGTCTGTATTAAAACGCTCTGGTCGTCATAGACATATTTGCGGGTAAAAGACTGGTTATTTTCTATCGTGGTTTTGGCAACTCGCAAGCCCTGATAATCATAAAGAAACTGACCTATGGTTGAGCCACCCTGCTGAATACTTTTCAGCTGGTCCCTGACATCATAAATATAGTTTTCATTCACCAGAGTGGTCTGTTTGGCCGTTCGATTACCATTGTTATCATAACCATAAACCGCTGTCTGACTGGCATCCAGCTTATCGGTCACCTCTGTCACCTGATTTCTGCTGTTATACCCGTAACTTTTATCAACAACTCGGCTACCCTGCTGCGTTTTAACTTCAGTCAACCGGTTATAAGCCACATCATAAGTAAAACGAGTCGTTTCCGTTTCAACACCGGCAACCGAGATTTTAGTCTCTGTCAAACGGTCATTCACATCATAAACATAATCCGTAACCTCAACCTCAGCTCCGCGACTTTCCGTCTGTTTTTTTCGATTGCCATTAATATCTCGCTCATAATCAAAACGAGAAATAACCGCCGACTGTTGCAGATGCGTTATCTGCCGCTCTCGACCCGCACTGTCATAAGCCGTATCGGCCCGCGTGCCATTCGGATAATCAACCCGTGTCTGAAGACCACTTCTGTCATAGCGATAACGAGTAAACCCCTGCGCATTATTCACACTGCTCACCCGGTTCAATGCATCAAAATAATACAAAGTCACCAGCCCATCTGCATCGGTTAACCGGGTACGATTACCATTGGCATCATAGGCATAAGACAACACTTTGCCGTCACCATTAGTGACCCGCGTTTTACGGTCAAAATCATCATACTGATTCAGCGTAGTACGAACAGGGGTTTCACTGCCAGCACTGGCCGCAACAAAGCTCTCCTTCACCACTGTCAGATTATTACTATCATCATACTCATAATCAATACTCACAAGGTCACTGCCATCTGGATTATCAGAGGCCGGATAACTGGTTCGTGTTTTACGATTAAGCGCATCATAGCGGCTGGTCAACACCTTACCATTGGCATCGGTCAACCCGGTACGATTACCATTAGCATCATAAGCATAACGCTCCGCAATACCATCGGGATAAGTCAGTCCCGTCTGACGGTTTAATACATCATAGCTAAAGCTCGTTGTATTCAATAAACCATCCTGCTGACTCAGACGGTTATTATTGAAATCATAACCATAACGCGTCACCCCACCATCGGGCGCAGTAATACTGACAACACGACCGGCACCATCATAAACCTGAGTCCAGCGATTACCCAGTGGCAACTGACGCGTTAACAGATTGCCATTGGCATCATAAGTAAAAGTGGTTGTTTCCTGGTTTCCATTGGTTGAAGTCAGTCGCCGATTACGCACATCATAGCTAAACTGAGAAACTCGACCCTCTGCATCCGTTACACTGCTCTGATTACCCATGTCATCGTAGCTATAACGCGTAATGGCCGCCAGAGGACTACTTTGCTCTGACACCTGATTCAGCGGCGTATAAAGAAACGCACTTTCGTTGCCATTTGCATCCCGCTCAATCGCTTTGTTCCCCACCTCATCATAAGTCAGGCTCAATATTCTCAAGCCTGCCTGTGTCGTTGTCAGCAGCCGGTTTTCACGATCATAGGTAAAACTGGTCAGCACTCCTTTTTTATTCATTTGCGACAGCTTGTTACCCACCGCATCATAACTGGTTAGCGTCGTTTTTAATAATGCATCGATTGCTTTAACCGGACGATTTAACGCATCATACTCAAATCGGGTAACATTACCCATTCTATCAGTTTCGGATAATTGATTACCGACCCTGTCATAACTGAAATGACGAGTGATATTATCAGGGTAAGTCTGTGTTACCAGTCGGTTTAAATCATCATAAACAAAAGATGAAACCTGGCTCATGGCATCCGTTTCACTGATTTTATTATGAAAAACACCATAACGGGTTTTAAGGATGCGGCCTTCTGGCAAGCGCTGCTCTACCACCCGGTTCAACCCATCAAAAATCTGTTGTGTCACCTCTCCGTTAGCATCAGTTTCAGTCAACAGGTTACCATTGGCATCATAACTTTTTGTCGTTAACTGCCCCAGGTTATCCTGACTATCAAGTAACCTGTCGAGTGCATCATATTGATGCCGCACAATATTACCATTGACCATTTTAACCGTCTTAAGATTGCCCACAGGATCATACTCAAATTCCGTTTCAACCTTGTTAGCATCAACTGTTTTTATCTTTCGGTTCAATGCATCATATTTAAAATGAGTCTGGTTTAAACGCGCATCAATAGTTGTCACCAGATTACCCACCGCATCGTAAACACTGGAGTGGGTATCACCATTCCCATCGATCACTTTGACCAGTCTGTTTACCGCATCATAAACATAAAATCGTCTAACCTCATTGGCATCGATTTCTTCAACTTTACTACCATTGAGATCATATCGATAACTCGTAATTCGGTTTAATGGCTGAGTTCGTTTCACCACTCGATTCATTTTGTCATACGCAAACTGTGTGGCGCGCATCAGGGCATCGGTCTGGGTGACAATATTGCCCGCCTTGTCATAAGCTTTGGTAGAAACCTGATTTAAAGGTGCAATAACACGGGTAACACGGTTTAATGCATCATAAACATAACGAGTAGTTTGCACACTGGTTGCTGGTGCCGCAGGTGATTGCGCATTGATAGCAGAAACAGATTCTGACAGCCTGTTGCCAACCGCATCATAAGTCGTTTCAATCACTCGACTTTCCGGCTGATTAACACGACTCAGACGATTATTTTCATCATAAACGTAAGTCGTATTATTGCCATTATAATCAGTTTCAGCTGTTTTATTGCCCTCTTTGTCATAAGTAAAAGACTGAACTCCTTTCAGCGCATCAGTCACTTCGACCAGACGACTGGCTTTATCATAAATAAACTGGGTAGTGTGTTGGTTTGCATCACTTTCACTCAACTTATTGCCGAGCGCATCATAGGTAAGCCGGGTAACGCCTTTTAAAGGGTCCGTCGTACTGATCAACCTTTGTTGTTCATCATAAACATATGCTGTAGTGTTTCCGTTAGCATCTGTCACACTGATAGCCTGACCCAGCTCATCCCTCTGAGTTAAAGTGACATTGCCTGCAGCATCGGTCTGGCGAATCAAATTGCCATATTTATCATAATTGAAACGAGTAATCTTACCTTTTGCATCGGTGGAAGAAATTCTGTCTCCCCAGGCATTATAGCTATGCCGTATATGTGCGCCATCAGCCTGAAGTGTCTGTATAAGATTGCCAAAAGAATCGTAACTGAAAAATGTGCTATTTCCATTAGCATCAGTAGTTGAAGCCACCCGGTTTTTAACCACCCGGCCTGCACCTGCTGAAAAGCTGGAAGGTGGATGATAAGTAGTTTTTGTGACCGTCTGCCCCGGGCGGGTTTCAGTTAACGGATTAGCATATTCGTCATAAGTAAAACTTGTCTGGTTTCCATTGGCATCAGTCTGCTGTGTCACATAAACATCATCGACCGCCCAGACCGACTGCGAATGACCAATCGGCTTTTGAACTTTTGTTACTGAGCCGTAATCATTATAAGTGTAAACCGTATCCTGCTGACGTGTATTAGTCAGCGTGGTTGCTCTATTCTGAAAATCATAACCAAATCGCGTTACACCGGCGTCTGGTTCGGTAACCGCCTGTACATTAGAAAAGGGCAAAAACATCATAGACGTTTCATCAACCTTAACCGAAACCGGGTTTTCGTTATAGACATAATGATGTTCATAGCCACCCGGATCCGTATAATGACTCAACTTATGTCTGGACAATGGCCGACGGGAGTCAATCGAATAACTGTAACTTTCTATGCGCCCACCACTGCGATTCGCGCTTAGCAGGTTGCCGTAATTGTCATAAGAAAAACTAACTGAAATTTTGTCAGCAAAACTGACCTGACTCAGTAGCTCTACCCTTTTTAACTTTGTCCCCAACGTGATCTGCTTTTTGGCATAAGTAAAGGTCATCATACGCCCGGCTGAATCTTCGACACTGATTAATTTTGCAATGTCCACCGTGTGAGAATCGTAATTCAGTTTTATCTTATTGTTGTTGGTATCTTCGATATATTCCAGATCCCAGCTCACCCGACCGTTATTTTTATAATGATAACGAGTGCCATCCTTCGCATAAAAATCAAAAGTTCGTTCGGCATGATTGGCAACCAGACTACCGTGGTAACCTTTTTGCGGCACCAGGTTCCCATCCTTGTCTTCAACAAAGCGATTACCGCCACCGGTTCCCCCGGAAATAACAATTTCACCACAACTGGTAATTCGTAAACTGGAGCTATAACTATGGCTCCAGCCAACCCCCATTTCATTAAGGCTACCGCTATTATTGCTCGAATAAAAACGCTGAAAGGCAATGGGCTGCACTCTGGCTGGCACCGAAAAGTCTGTACTGGCAAGCGACAGGTTACCGTTAGAAACATTAACCCCTTTCACCAGAGTATGTCCTACTGGCAAATTATTCCGGGTATCAAAAGTAACTTTAATTTCACCTTCTTTTTCTTCAGAGAAACCATTAGACGTTGAGGTTGCCGTTAATGTTGACAGATAATAATTAGCGCTTAGCTCATCGGGTCCAATAATCAGTTCATGTTGCCCTTTGGGATACACCTTATTATCAATCAGTTTTTTATTATCAACTTCCAGTGTTACCGTCGCTTCTTCAGCCAGTTCAAACTGATAAGCAGCCTGCATTAAACACGCACTATCATTTAACAGATCCACATCATGAGAGATAGAAAGTTTTCGACTATAGTTAAGCACTATGTCTTTTATAAACTCCAACGTTTTAATATCAGACTTCATCTCAAAGGGAGTACTACGATTAAGCACCAGCTCCACCTGATAATGTTTATCCGGATCAAAAACCAGCCCGGCCGGTAAAATAACCTGACCTTTAGCGGTTACGGAGGAACCAATAAAAGTTTGAAATAACTGACCATCTTGTAAAATATCAACATCTACCGTAGCAGCATGGTAACTCTCAGGTTCAATATGATATTCCAGAATGACATCATCCAGACTGACACCATCTCTACTCAATTTAATATATTTGCTAAATTCGTCGGCACCGGGTAGCTTGCTTTTAACCTGTTCAATACGGGTTCTTACGGCGTAGACAGGTTCCATAACTAAACTTTTTAACTCCATTCCATTCGGAATCCCCCCCCCGGCCTGCTCACCCACGGCAGTTAGTTTAAACTTAATACGGTGTTCCCCCGGAACCGGACCAACAGTTACATCCGTATAATACAGCCCTCCTTTTTGTACCGCCGGTGTTGCAAATCCACCGTTCCCCACTTCAAACACCGCTTTTCCTGATATAGGTTTGCTAACGATTACCTCTGGGTGCACAGGCGAGTGCCAATACACATAAGTCGCATGAAGCGGAACCCTGAATTTTTCACCAGGCCTTGCCGCAGCATAGGAATGAATTCCATCAGCGGAGTAAAAGCTATCGCCCGCAGAACCATACCTGAAGTTTCTTGCACAACTTCTCACTGTTCTAAATGGAAAGTATAACTGAGTCTTTGCACCAGATACTGTAACCGGATATCCAGTAGACGCGGTTTTCCCCATTCGGCTCCAGAGAAAAACAGGCTGAGTTGTGGTTTTAAACGAAACAAATGTTTGATCTTTTTCAGTAAAATCCAGATGTAACATACCAGGACTAACTGATTCGGGAGGCAATGGACCATAGCCTTCTTCGTATCCAGGGCAAGGCTCATAAATAGCAGTCATACTTGCAGTCACGTCAGCATTTGCAACTCGATTTCCATATTGATCTTCTGCAATAATTGCAATAGGATCAAAAATTGCTCCAGGCATCAAGGCTTTTAAAACAATTAAATCTGAAGACGTAGAATCGTAAATATGAGGCTTCGTCAATGACACAATAGATGTCGCTTCACCAGCAAAACTGAGAGCGATAAATGGCTGAGCAATAGTTAACTGACCCAACTCACTATCAACACTGGCAGTCACGTTAGTTACCGCCGCTTTTGACGGATAACGATCACCTTTTTTCTGCATTTGATAAATCGGCGAAAAATCAGTTGACTGACCCGCCTTTAACGTCGTCCATGCCAGACCAAAACGGTCGCTTATGGCCGAGGTTTCTATCAGCTCACCATTATTGGTTGAAAAAACAACACTGGCACCCACAACAGGCAAGCCTTCTCTGTCTCTTACCTGCACAATAAAAGGTTCTTTTAAGGCTTCACCGACAATACCTTTGAGATAACCCGGATCATTATATTTAGCTATTGAAAAAACCGCACCCGGATTCTTATTGGGTTCTGGCGAGTTCGCTTTTTCCAGCGCATCCTGTAACCAGGTCATAATCCAGCGAGAACCTCGTACACTGGTGGAACCTCCCGCTAATCCGCCACCAATAAAATAGCCACCATTACCGGTCGCATTATCTACCACCTGCCATACCGAACCTGTCCAGTCATTATAGGTAATTGTCGTTTGCGGAATAACGACTTCAAATCCCCGAGTTAACCAGTAACGCACATCTTCAATCACATTCACTGGATGACTGAGCAAAGCTAACTGACTATCCCGGTTGCCAGCGTTAATCCGTAATACCGGTTCTCCTTTACTATTTGCCTCTTGAATACCTTTATCTGCAGAAATGCTATCAACCTTAAACAATTCTTCAAATAGCTGATGCTCTAAAGTCGAGCCTTGTAGTGCAGAAAGACGAGTAAAATCTCTGGCATTATCAAGCGCAGTCAAGGGTTCAGTGGCATTGCTGGCCTCACTGGCAGACGGCTCACTCTTAACCATCTCTCGGCCAATTGCATGATTCATTTTAAAGCCCGCATCCAGCGTGACTGCTTTCCAGATTAATTGCTGTGGCTCGCCAGAGACTCTCTGAACCGCAAAATCATTACTCACCAGGTTAAATGAAGGCAAAGGCCTGACAACCGCAACATTTAACAAACGGGCAAATTCATTTTCTGCCTGTATCCACTGCCTGTTATATTGCTGACCAAGATTACTTAATATTCTGGCACCATTAAATTCAGTATCACCGGGTTCATCATTGGTAAACGGAAAAGATTTTTCACCGGTTGCAAAAGTCATGGCATGATAACTACCAGAAACTAAGGTATGTTTAAGCAATTCTTTACCAGCAGGGCTGATAATTTCAATATCCAGCCGATGTAACTGACCGGCTGGCATTGCATTTTCTCCGGTAAATAATTTTCTACCGTTCAATTTAATCTCGGGTCTTAACTGAATAAGGTAAGTCGGAACCCGGTCTAAACCGCCAAATAAATTAGTCAGATTCTGATCATCAATGCTGGCTGGCATGTAAGAAAAGGTCACGCGTTTATTCGCCAGCTGAGACAAAGTGATGGTTTTGTTCAGCAGAATAAAATCATTATCATCCCGCCCATTACGTACGATAAAACGTACTTTTTGCTGGCGCTCTTCGGATAGCACAGACTCTTCAGTGTGCACCGCTACCACTGAAACAGGTAGTGTGTTAGGAATTAAACCTATCTGAGAAGGTTTTATTTTTATGCTACCCAACTGCTGCTCATAGCCGGGCTCTTCCTGATTACCAGCTAAAAAATAAGTGATATTCTGCTTTATCTGAGATCGCAAGCTGCTACTTTGTCGACTGAGCAGGTAACCTTTTATAGTCGTATCAATATTAATACCGGCCTTTCTTAACAGACCACTGGCTGGTTCAAGCTGGTATTCTTTAAGCGCAGGCATTAATGGCAACCACTGTTCTCCCGAACGATCGACCACGGCTCCCCGGTAATTATTATAGGGAACATACGCACTCACCCAGGAGTACTCCAGTTCAAAAGCGGCAATTTTTCCACCACGAATAACCGGAGAATAAGCCATACCAGCGGCATTCAGTAGTTCTACAGCCTGTTCGGCAGTGGTTAACCCCTGACTGCCATTGATTGATGTAACGGGTAACTCAACGATGCCATGAACATAACGAGAAGCCAGTCCACTGGCACGAAATAATGCAATCAATAAACTGGCCTGATCAACGTCATTACCACTTAATTGTAATAATGTCCCTTCCGCCCCTTTGCTACCGCCGGCATACCACTCAGTCTTAATCTGATTATGAACAAAGTCATAAATTTTTATGTAATCATGTTCCAGCTCTTCTGCTTTTTTTAAAATGAGCGATGATAAAGGTGCTTCGGTTGTTGATGCCAGATCACGACTGGTCGGCAACTGAATGGATTCATAACTCGGTACAATAGACACCGTCGATGCCGGTGAACGTCTGGCCAACGATGCCTGGCGATAAGGTAAACTATTGCGCAGAATTCTTACCGGTTGTTCAATGTGCTCATCATTAAGTCGCTGAAGCGTCACCTCGACTGCGGAGTTTAGCTGAGCATTAAAAGCGGGATCAAAAAGCAGCAACGAGGCCTCTTTATCACTAACAGTCAAGGTTTTCTGAAAGCGCTTCAATAATGACGATAACGGCCCAAGAATTCGTTCCATCTTTTGTTGGTTATTCTGTTGAGAACGTAGCAGTTTATCTTCTGCAGCAATACCTGCACGCTGTATTTTTGATAAATTAACCTGATAATGCTCATTCAGCATTAAATGAGCGACGGTCAGGTTTTCATAAGCTGCTGATAACCGTTTAAACTGAGAAAGTGTTAATGGTGTATTTTTATTGGTCGTTGTGGAAAATAACTGCTGCAAGCGTTCACGCAGCAGGTTAACTTTTTGATCAAAGCTGGCAATCGTTAAATAGCCTTTGTTTATCCTGGAAGCACTGGGTTTAAATGCCGTAAAATGCACTGATTGTTCAAGTGCTGAACTATCTTTACCACTGGCAAGTTGCTGGATCCATTTTTTCTGAAACTGCTGCGAGTTTAAAGCGGGTTGAATTAAATCATGTTGAGAAGACAACGCCGGATTGAGTTGCAGTTGTTGAGCACCAGAGGTATCGGCTGACTGCTCGGCAACAACAAAACTGGAGAAACTGACAGACAGGCTGACAAAAATCAGCATTCTTACGATCGGCTTTAGTGTATTACGCCTTGATCTTTCAAGTTTTCGAAACTTCTGTTTTGATGTGTTCTGCCTTAATACGTTCTGCCTTAATACATTCTGCTCTGGAACATCATTTTTTAACTTTGACAGATTAAGCAGTATTAATTGAACACCCTTTTTACAAACTGACTTTACAACTTCCATAACAACTTCCGTGCTCCACACACCCTGAAAACAACTAACAGAACCAATCATTCATAAACCTGTTGCTACGGCAATTCTGATAAAACAGTTGCCTGTTATCGGGTTTATGCCAGATGTTCTGTATTTCAACCTGGTATCTCAATTTGCGAATTATCTACAATTTTTTTATAGTTTTCGCTTTTTTCTACCTGAAACCATTTCTCTTCCAATTGAATTGAAGAGAGGCGAGATTGTTGCACAAATTCTAATCTGTTACAAGATATGTCTAATAATTAACCGCATTTAATTGTTCTTTTTCTGGTAAGTTCTGATGTGGATGTTGAGCCCCTGATTTTGAGGCAAAGCCAGGCTCAAAACCAGTTGCTTGCAAAATCTGATGTGATTACTCATTTATTCACATTTTCTGTGGATAAAGCTGTTTGAAAGCCAGGGGTACTCTTTGCCAGCCCATGCCCAATCGTTCGCCCAGCTCGACTGTTTGATAAATAATCATGCCTGAAATCTGTTTTTTTAAGACAAAATATTTTCATTTTTTTGTCTTAACTGACTAGACAAATGCACAGAAATACTAAACAAAATGAACAAGAATAGAGTCATAAAATAACTCGGTACAATTTTTCATAAAATGATTATTCACAAAAACTGTGGATAAAGT
>JADGFG010000139.1 GCA_016743995.1 Kangiellaceae bacterium
ATTTATTTACATTGATCTATTGCTGAAGTACCTGTGATCTATTGACGTATAGCTTTATAGACAATATCTTACGCTGCCACAGCTTTTTGAGAACTTACCTCAATCGGATAAAACACATACAGCAAAAGTTGGCTACCAGGGCGTGGTCTATACAGGTAATGCAAAACTGATTGTTAAACCTCCGGCGCTACACCGCCACCGCCATACTCAGCGACAGCACTCAGATGGATATCACCAACAATGTCAGCTGGCGCAGTGACAACCGTTCCATTGCCACCATTGACGCTAACGGCAAAGCTAGTGGAGTGAGTGAAGGAAAAGCAATAATTAGCGCGTCAACCGGTTATCAGGGCGTGCTCTATCAGAGAAATGCGCATTTATTTGTGCATCAGGCAAAAGTCAGTGTCGATAGCACGGAGTTAACGGTTCTTCCGTTATTGAGTATTAAAGGGCTTAAAGTCACCCCGAGAAATGCGACAATCCCTGACCAACACAGTAAGCAATACAGTAAGCAATACAAAGCGATGGTTATTTTAAGCAATGGACATGAGCAAAATGTTACTAACGATGTTAGCTGGAGGGTTAGAAATACAGAAATTGCAGTCGCTCAACCATCTGGAAAAGTACACGCCCTTGACGAAGGAGAAACTCAGGTAATTGCCCGTTTGAACTATTCAGGACAGTTTTATAAAGGCGAAGCAAACGTCAGAGTGATTGAAACTGGTGATTAAATTAACTCACCAATGCGATCGCTTTAATCTGTGCATAAAGGTTAAGGCCATCGGTTAATGACATTTGCTGGCAAGAGTATTCAGAAATTCTTGCCAGCAAAAACTGTTGGCCAGCTTGTAATCTCACCAACACCTGCCCCGCATTATCTGGCTGCATGGCAACAATGGTGACTGGCAGAATATTTAAAATACTGGAGTCTTGTGGGGGCGATAAACACAAACTGACATCTTTGGCGTGAATACTGACTCTGACTTTCTGACCCGCCTTAAAATCACTCATGGGTATTTTTAATTGCTGGTTATCAAATGCCAGGCTGGCCAGGTGAAAATTTTTGTTAATCTGACTTACAACACAATCAAGGACAACAAAACATTGGTCCTGCTCTGAAAGTGGTGAGCTGATATCCGACAATAGTTGTACTAGCGAGTCGTGCGCTTTGACTCGGCCTTTTTGCATAATAATCAGTTCATCAGCCAGACGCGCAATTTCTTCAGCAGAGTGACTGACATAAATAACAGGCAGATTAAGCGCTTTATGCAGTTTTTTAAGACAGGGTAAAATTTCTGATTTGCTTTTCTGATCAAGCGATGCCATTGGCTCGTCCATTAACAAGAGCTGAGGTTGACTTAAAATAGCCCTGGCAATGGCAACTCTCTGTTTTTCTCCTCCGGATAAAAAAGCGGTTTCTCGATGTAATAATTCACCAATTCCCAATAGTGAAACGACGTCATCAAATTTAAATTGTTGCGCTTTTTTTCGGCTTCGACTCAAACCATAATCCAGGTTCTGCTGAATATTCAGATGTGGAAATAAACTGGCTTCCTGAAAAACAAAACCAATTGAACGTTTTTCTATTGGCAATGAGCGTTTATTTTTTGTCCATGGCTGCTGGTTGAATAAAATTTCTCCCTGAGAGACTGGTTCAAGCCCGGCAATACATTTCAACAAAGTAGTTTTTCCGCAGCCAGAAGGTCCATAAATGCCGGTGACGCCTTCGGTTTTTATCTGGGTGGCTACTTGCAGAGAAAAACTGTCTCGTTGAAAAGAAAAATCTAAATTGAGGCTCATACTTTAATCACCCCAAATCGACGATTAACACTATAAACAAACAGCAACAGAACAAATGAGAAAGCCAACAGACCGCCAGCCAGCCAGTGAGCCTGAGAGTACTCCAACACCTCAACATGGTCATAAATCGCAATCGATAATACCTGAGTTTTTCCTGGTATATTGCCACCTATCATTAAAACCACACCAAACTCCCCAAGCGTATGCGCAAACCCCAATACAATCGCAGTAAGATAACCTGAGCGGGATAATGGTAGAACGACTGAGCGAAACTGGTCTAGTCGAGAGGCGCCCAACGTGGCAGCAACATCGAGATGTCTTTGACTGATATTGTTAAATGCCTGTTGCAGTGGTTGTACTACAAATGGCAAAGAATAAATCACAGAACCAATAACCAGCCCTGTAAAAGTGAAATTTAGTGTTTGCCACCCCATACTCTGCATTAACCCGCCTAATGGCCCATCGGGTCCCAATGCAATAAGTAAGTAGAACCCCAGAACCGTTGGCGGCAAAACCAGTGGCAATGCAATGACAGCTTCTATTAAAAATTTTAACTTCCAACGGCTACGCACCAGCCACCACGCTAGCGGTGTACCAGCAATCACCAGAATTAAGGTCGTTAAACCTGCCAGTTGCAGGGTTAGCCATAAGGCATTCAGGTCATTCTCGGAAATCATTATTGTCTTATTGTTACCTGTTATGAGCAGTTATTATCAGGTTTCTATTACCGCTTCAAATTGATTCCGGCAAACTATACCCTGATTGAAGAATGATTCTTTGCGCAACGTCACTCTTTAAAAACCTGATAAATTCGTCAGTTACCGCATTTTCTCGTAGTACAATATATTGTTGTTCAACCGGAGCGTACATCTCTGGTGAAATTTTCTGGTGATAAAGTGCCAGTTTTTTCATCTGTTCTTTGTTTAATACCTGAGAAAACGCAACAATACCTGCATCCGCTGCCCCACTGGCGACAAAGTGAAATGTCTGCCCGATATTCTCTCCCATCACTAGTTTGTGTTTTAGTCGTTGCCAGTTAACTGACTGCAGAACCTGACGGGCCGCTTTACCATAAGGTGCCAGTTTCGGGTTGGCAATGGCAATATGTTGAATGTGATTATCAGCTAGCCCATTCAAGCCATCGGCCAGAAACGCCGATTTTCTACTTAACAGTGCAAGGTGGCCATAAGCGTAGGTTTTTCGAGAGTTTTTAACACCACGTTGACTTTGTTCAAGTAGCTGCGGGCGTTTTTTGTCTGCAGAAAAAAACAGGTGGTAAGGTGCACCATTAATAATTTGTGCATAGAGCTTTCCGGTAGCACCTCTTGCTATTTTAACGCGATGTTGTGATTGCTTTTCATATTGAACACTCAGTTTTTCGAAGGTATTGGCAAAGTTGGAGGCCACAGCCACCAGTATTTCATCTGAATGCACAGAAAAACTGGTTAATAATAAGCTGTATAGAAAGCCAATTTTTAAATAATATAATTTCACTGATCTGTTTTTACTAACCTGGTTCATTGATGTCGTTTAACTAACTTTATCTAACTCTATAAAAAACTATTCTTATTCATTATTGCTATAACAAATTCCATTCTCTCTGCTCTCTACTCTCTACTCTCTACTCTCTACTCTCTAATTGAATGGAACTTCCTATTCTAACCTTGAATAAATCAAAAATCTCCATTGAGACAATTATTTAACCCTGAGTTGATTAATAAAAAATAATGCGAATTAACAAATGTGCATACGCATATATTTCACACGATTAAAAAAAATGTCCTATATTTTCTTATGAGCGTAGAGGACTGGCTCAATCGACCGTTGAGATAATAAAACCTCTGAAACCTTCGAATCCAATAAATAGCGATCGACGAAATAATAAAAGAGTATATTATGGCGAATAAAATAATCTCTGAACAATCCCCTGATTTTAACCTGTCTCTGATGGCATTAACCCTTAAAGTTTCCGGGCTGAGTCTGCTAGGGCTGGTTGCAGGATTTATTCTTCTCGCAACATTATCTTCGTTGAACGCTCAGCAGCTCATCGCGGTGGCCATTGTTTTTCTCGGGGTGGTTGGTATTGGATTCTATCAGATATGGAAACAGATCTTTCAGGGTTTTTCTCTGCTTTTTAATCATATTCAACACATTAATGACAATAAACAGGTTGATATGAAGCTGAGATTTGATGAAAAAAAAGCGGGAATTTTTCTTTCTATTTTTAAAGTTTTTAATCAGCAAAGACAGGAAATAGACGATTTATTAACAGAAATTTATGCGTCTTCAGCCAGACTTTCTCCAATGGCTAATGAGCTTAATAACACGCTTCAGACCATGCAACAGAAAGCGGTCATGCAGGAACAACTGGGTAACAGCTTAAGTTCCGCATTTTCTCAGGTCTATGAATCGGCAATGAACCTGCATGAAGATCTGAGTATTATTTCCAAAGAGGTTAACAGCTCTGACCAAACCGTTAAAAATGCTCATTCCAGTGCTTCACGAACCAGTGTCAGCATTCAACAACTGGCAGACAATATTCAAAATGCAATTGTCCACATTTCTCAGTTACAGAAAGATAGTAATCAGATTAACGATATTATTGATGTGATTACTTCCATTGCTGATCAAACTAACCTGCTGGCACTTAATGCTGCGATTGAGGCTGCCCGAGCCGGCGAACAGGGACGAGGCTTTGCGGTGGTTGCTGATGAAGTAAGAACATTAGCAGAAAAAACCAGCGCCTCGACTCAGGAAGTCCGAGATATGGTTTCCAGAATTCAGGATGGGACGCGTGCGGTCAGTCAATCGATGGAAATTGGTGCAAAATCATCCACCGAAACACTCAACCTGTCAAAAGAATCTTCTGAAGCACTTGATACCACACTGGAATCAATTCACTCTATTCATTCTTTGAGTGATAATCTGACCCAAGCATCCAATCAGCAGCAGTCCGTTGCCAATAATGCACAAAAAGAAATCAAAGCAATGATGGAGCTCAACTCTGATGTTGTCGCAAGCAGCAGAGAGCAAGAGCTTTCCGCAGAAGACCTGGATAAACTGGCCAGAAAACTGCGATCACTGCTGGATACATTCAGCTTTAATGATGCAGTCTGGGATGAGGCTATCAGGCCTAAAAAAACCCATAAACCAGTTACTAGCTCCCCCGCCCCGATAAATGAGCGCTCAACAGTCGACTTGTTTTAAGTCAACTTAAAAGAACAGCTTAAATATTTTAAAAATTTTATCCTTTTAACTTGATATCCTGATTCTGATGTTTATAATGACGAATCGTCACGTGACGATTCGTCATTATAAACTGATTTTTGAAACAGCACCTCACAAAATGCTATTTCAATTAAACACTAACACCAGAAAACTAAGTGAATCATGAGCCCCAGAACCATTACAGACAAAGAATTTGCTCAACGAGAAATTGAAATCATTGAAATTGCTCGTGGTTTAATCGAGTTTGAATGTATTACGACACTCACCATCGATAAACTGGTGGCTGCCGCCCCTTATTCAAAAGGCACTATCTACAAACACTTCATCAGTAAAGAAGATTTATTTCTGGCTATTTGTAATACCTGCATGAGTGAAATAAAAGAGCTCTTTATTAGAGCACTGGCCTTTAACGGTAGCAGCCGAGACCGGCTGGAAGCGATTATGGTGTCTTACTTAATCTGGGCAAAACTGCATCCTGCGCAGTTATTTGCTGTATTAACCGCCCACTCTCCCAGTGTTACAGCTTGTAGTTCAGACAACCGCCTGATTGAACATAACCAATGTGAACATCAACTGATGGAACTGATTGGTGTTGAAATTAATCTGGCTATCAATACTGGCGATCTGACTTTACCGCCAGATATGTTATTTGAGCAAGTTACTTTTGCATACTGGTCTGCAGCCTGGGGCGCCATGGCACTGATTATGAGTAAAGGTGAATCAATTAAATTGGAACCGATGGTTCTGGAAAGAGAATCTTTTACTAACTCGCGATTAATTCTCGATGGGTTTGGCTGGAAACCCCTTTCGAATGAAAAAGATTACAACCAGACGGTAAGAAAAATTGCGCATGAAATATTTCAACCTGAATTAGATACCCTGCTCAAAATGGGTACTCCTTTTATATTTAATTAACGATTGAGAATATCAACAATGGATAAATTTTCAAACTTTGTTCTTCGCTACCGATGGCTCGTTATTGCTGTCTCTTTATTATTCGTTGGGGTTGCTTTTAAAGGGGCTTTTAACCTCTCTTTTAAAAGTGATTACAAAACATTTTTCAAAGAAAATAACCAACAACTCAATGACTTTCTGGATTTACAAAAAATTTACAGTAAAAGTGATAATGTTGCCTTTATTGTTGCACCAAAAGATGGCAATGTATTTACCAAAAAAAACCTGACCGCTATCTGGGAGCTGACTAATGAGTCCTGGCTTGTCACCCACAACTCTCGCGTTGATTCGATTACAAATTTTCAATACACTTTTGCTGAAGAAGATGATCTGATTATTGAAGATCTGGTGCTTGAAGCAGAGTTGTTAAACGATGAACTCATCGCCAGAGCCGAACGCGTCGCGTTAAGTGAACCCTTTCTGGTTAACAAACTGGTTTCTCAGAAAGCTGATGTTGCTATTGTCAACATTACAGTCAGACTGCCGGGTATAGACAAAACCAAAGAAGTACCTCAGGTGGCAGCTTCTGTACGTGCTATTAAAGCGGAGTTTGAAAAACGTTACCCTGATATAAAATTTATGCTTTCTGGCATGGTGATGATGAACACCAGTTTTCCAGAAGCCTCTATTGCTGATAGTTCTGTGCTGATGCCTTTAATGTTTCTGGTTGTTATTCTGACCATTGGTTTATTACTCAGAACCATTTCCGGAACCTTCTCAACCGTTATTATTATTATCACCAGTATTATGGCTGCTATGGGGATCTGGGGCTGGGCTGGTGGTTACCTGACCGGTCCTTCTGCTGGTGCGCCTACGATGATTTTGACTCTGGCGGTAGCGGATTGTGTGCATGTTTTGTCAACTTTTTATTATAATATGCGCCACGGTATGGAAAAAGCGCTGGCATTAAAAGATAGTTTGCGCGTCAATCTACAACCCATTTTCCTCACCAGCCTGACAACCGCAATTGGTTTCTTAACCATGAATTTTTCTGATGCGCCACCATTTGGTCACCTGGGAACAATTGTTGCTATTGGAGTGAGTTTCGCTTTCCTTTTTTCTGTAACACTATTTCCAGCCATATTGATGGTATTGCCAGTCAAAGTGAAGCCTCATGCGCATGACAAGAAAGACATCATGGATAGACTAGGCGACTTTGTTATTGGTAACAAGAAATGGCTGCTACCGGTTTCTGCATTAGTCATTATTGGGTTAGCATCTTTTGTCCCAAAGAACGAACTCAATGATGACTTTGTTAAATACTTTGATCACCGAGTGCCTTTCAGACAGGCTACTGACTTTATGCAGGAACATATGTCTGGAATGACAACCCTCGAACTTTCCTTTGATTCGAAAAAAGCCAGCGGAATTAATAGTCCGGCGTTTATGAAGCTGGTTGCTGAATTTAGTGACTGGTTACGAGACCAGGAAGAAACCGATCATGTCAACACAATTACCGACACGCTGAAACGTCTGAATAAAAATATGCATGGCGATGACCCTGCCTGGTACAAATTACCACAGAGCCAGGAGCTGGCAGCACAATATCTGTTACTTTATGAACTGTCTTTGCCACAGGGACTGGACGTAAATAATCAGCTTAATGTTGACAAGTCTTCAACTCGTGTCATTGCAACCTTTCAGAATATGTCATCTAATCAGATTCTGGAAATGGAACAACGAATTAACAAGCATTTTAAATCATTAAAATCAGACTATGGCCTAAGCCTTGCCAGCCCTTCTTTAATGTTTGCTCATATTGGATCAACGAACATTGTGAGCATGCTTAAAGGTTCAACGCTGGCACTAATTTTAATCTCAATTTTACTGGCAATTGCGCTACGTTCAGTAAAATTTGGTTTAATCAGTCTGATACCCAATCTAACACCTGCCGCAGTTGCATTTGGTCTCTGGGGATTATTTGTTAGCGAAGTTGGCCTGGGATTAGCGGTTGTTATGGGAATGACACTGGGAATTATTGTTGATGATACCGTTCATTTCCTCAGCAAATACATCAGAGCCAGACGAGAGAAAAATATGACTTCTGAAGAAGCGGTCCGTTACAGTTTTCATAGCGTCGGCCGGGCACTCTGGATTACAACGATGGTTCTGGTTGCTGGTTTTTCGGTAATGGCAACCTCTAGCTTTAAAGTTAACGCGGATATGGGGCTGTTAACTGCCGTGACCATTTTAATTGCCCTGATCATCGACTTTTTGTTTTTACCGCCTTTGTTAATGTTATTTCAGAAAAAAGATAGCAAAACAGGCCATAAGAATACGACTGCCGATGCGTCACCTCTGACCCAGAGCTCGCAGAAATAGAATAAACAATGACAGTAAGCTCAACTTATTGAAATTTTTAATGAACAAAATTACCTATTGACTGGAGATTAAAATGAAATTACTTAAAGCGAACCTGTTGCATAGCATGACTGCTATCGCTTTAGTGACCTTAACAGCAACCTCAAGCATCACCTTTGCAGGAGAGGCAGAAGATAAAGGTCTTGCGTTATCTGTTGAAGCAAAAGCGAGAGATCTTGGCTGGGGTGATAGTCAGGCGGACATGAAAATGTTACTTAAAAACCAGCATGGTCAAACTTCAATCCGTTTAATGAGCATTAAATCAATGGAACAAAAAAATGATGGCGATAAAAGTCTGACTGTTTTTGGCTCACCAAAAGATGTTAAAGGGACGGCTTTTTTAAGTTTCTCTCATCCAACAGCTAACGATGAACAATGGTTATATTTACCGGCTTTAAAAAGAGTAAAACGAATTTCATCACGTAATAAATCAGGATCTTTTATGGGCAGTGAGTTCTCCTTTGAAGATCTGACATCTTTTGAAGTAGAGAAATATGATTACAAATATATCAAAGATGATAAACATAACAATCTAGACTGCTGGGTTATTGAAAACTACCCAAAAGATAAGTATTCGGGTTACAAAAAACGAGTCGTCTGGCTGGATAAAAAGGAATATCGTGCACAAAAGATTGATTTTTATGATAGAAAAAATACGTTACTTAAAACACTAACGCTAAAAGATTATAAGCAGTATCTTAACAAATACTGGAGAGCATCAACTCAGGAAATGGTTAATCACCAGTCAGGTAAAAGCACTTATTTAAACTGGGAGAATTATCGCTTCAAAACAAACCTGAATGATAAAGACTTTAATAAAAATGCACTAAAACGAGCAAGATAAATTTCATTATGTAGTAGATTCAGGCTCAGGCTATTTCTTATAAATTCACACAGAAACTAGCCTGATTTTTATTAAAAAGTATTTATGAACCCCGATCTTTATCAAACAAGCACTAAGAGATACTAATGAACAAGCATTTAACCTTATCCGCTGTTATCGGCCTGGCCGGAATAATGGCTCAGCCAGTCATAGCCAATGAATTTGAAGTCAGAGGAAATATAGAAGTTCAAGGGCGCTATTTTTTTGAAGAGGCGCTTCATGCTACGCAACACAATACACAACTTTCCGCAGCCGCATCACCGGAGTTTTTCTGGAGCTGGAACAATGCCAACGACTCTTTTGAATTTGTACCATTTGCAAGAGTTGACCAGCATGATGAAGAACGAACACACTGGGATATCAGAGAACTCAGCTGGGTTCATGTGAGTGATGTCTGGGAGACCAGAGTGGGTGTAAGGCGTGTTTTCTGGGGAGTTACTGAGTTCCAGCATCTGGTTGATATCATTAACCAGAGTGACTCTGTTGAGGATATTGACAATGAAGACAAGCTTGGTCAACAGATGGTTAACTTTTCACTGGTACAGGACTGGGGAATTGTTGACTTCTTTATATTACCGGGCTTCAGAGAAAGAACTTTCACCGGTGAAGAAGGTCGACCCGGCATTCCGCAAATTAATCATGACAAGGCATTTTACGAGTCCAGCGATGAAGATGAGCACCTTGACTGGGCTGTTAGATGGTCCCAGAGTATTGATGATTATGAAGTAGCGCTTTCCTGGTTTGAAGGGACATCAAGAGACCCTGTGTTTGTTTCAAACCTGAGTCAGGGCAGTATTGAACTTATTCCTTATTACCAGTTAATCAGCCAGCTGGGGATTGAGTTTCAGGCAAATCTGGAAGAGTACCTCTGGAAACTGGAAACCATTTATAACAATAATAAGACAGAAAGTTACTGGGCTCTGCAGGGCGGACTGGAGTATACCCAATATGGTATTTTTGAATCATCAGCTGATTTAGGCTGGCTTGCGGAATACGGCTGGGATGAGCGTGGTAAAAATTCAGTGGCCAATAACCAGAATGACCTGTTTGTCGGTACTCGCCTGGCGCTCAATGATATTCAATCAACAGAACTACTTATGGGGCTGAGCTACGATATGGATTATAGTTCCAGTAGCTTTTTAGTGGAAGCGAGTCGACGCTTTGGTAACAGTTTCAAGTTATCACTGGATGTCCGTCTTTTTGAATCGGAAAATCTACGGGATCCCGTTTATCAATTCCGACAAGATGATCATGTTCAGTTAACGGCCCAATATTTTTACTAGTTACATCTCTCTTTATTGGTGCATCTCTCATCAACGGTGCACCTTTCACTCACAACAAATATCTCTTCAGTAGATATCCTTGGCGTTCAAATAACCTGATATTATATCTCTTTCACTCAGATTATTAGATTTTAACTGCCACCACGGGGAAACGCCCCATCATTAAACAACTTCACCAAACCTCTCAATTGATTACAAGCTTTTACAACAAGTCAGTTGTTTTTAACAGGCCAAAATGAAAAACTAACGCTCATTCGAACAATGAGATATACCTGTTATGCTTGAGCTATTAAAAAAAGAAATAGATCAGTCCATATTCTGGCAATTTGATGACTTTGAAAATAAAATCTGTCGATTAAAAGAAAACCATAAATACCCTGAGGCCATCTCGTGGTGTGAGGCTTTTTGTGATCTTGAAAATGAAGTCTTCAAATCACCAGTAAAAAAGAGAAAAGGAATTTTTGCCGATGATTCTACTATTTTGATTCATATGACCTTCAAACATAATATCAACAGAGTCAGGGAATTAAAGCAGGAGCTTGAAACAATACTGGACTCAATTATGACTCCGGATTACGGCATAGAACTTGAAAAGAAGCGGGCCTGAGTAAAGTAGTGTTTTAGCAAAACTCTCTCGTCCTCCTTAAAAGTAACACCTGATAAGAGCAACGATTATGGATAGTGGTTATAGTCTTCCTCGTACTACACAGAATAGCCTGGTTTCCAATCGGCTTTTTTCAGGCTTGCCCGGTAACCCGGATGCCTCACCGCAGCCAGTGATAGTCAGAGAAAAAAAACTTTCCAACAAACTGTTATCAACTGTAGCAATGTTACATGATAAAAATGATATTCCTCAACGCAAAGAGGTTTCTCATGAAAAGAATTTAGTTGATGAGTTTACTAATAAGCTGCATAACCTATCTAATGAGACAGATGTTTTTTTATTACAATGTAAATTTAAAATTGACCGTAATAAGAAAATCGAACTAGTTAAACGTATTGATAATCAGCTAAAAGAACTTCGTTTGGCAACAGCTAATAAAATGGCTAACTGTAGTATTTCTGAACAAGAAAAATCTGATTTAATTGAAAAACACACCAACCTGAGGAATACCATTAACCCTGATTTTCTAAGACAAATTGGATAAAAAAACGACTAACCATTCAAGTTTATTTTTTCCAACCGATGCTGATATTTCTGGAAAACTTTTTCAACATCACCACCGCGAATTGGTTTTGACAAATAATCATCCATTTTTACCGATTTTGCTTTATTCTTGTGCTCCTCCATTGCATGAGCACTTAGTGCCAGTATAAGTATGCCATCTTTAATAGCATTTTTCTTTTCCTGTGCTCTTATCTGCTGGGTTGCATTATAACCATCCAGCTCAGGCATTTCACAATCCATAAATATCACATCATAAGGTTGCTCTGTTTCAATCCCTTTTTCATAAGCTTTGATTGCCTCAATACCATTATTAGCAATCTTCCCAATATTAGAA
>JADGFG010000140.1 GCA_016743995.1 Kangiellaceae bacterium
GATGTAAACAGTCCTGATGTTAATAGTCATGGAGTTAATAGTCATGGAGTTAATAGTCATGGAGTTAATAGTCCCATTGAAAATAATTCCTTTGCTAATAACTACTCAGCATCAGCATTAATTATTGATGATATTGTTTGTCGAGAAAATGAAAATACCAAGTGTTCTTTTATCAAAAAGAAATATTATCAGGGGATTGGCGAGCATGTAAATCCTGATGAAATCGCCGATGCAAGATTGCGCCTTGGGACTTTGCAACAGTTTATCAATGTCAGAATTGTGCTTGAAAAATCGAAACAACGCGGACATGTTATTGTTGTTTTTATTGTTGAGGAAGCCAGTCATGTTCAGTATGGGTTGCAGCTGGCTTATCATGGCAGCCAGTTTTATTTTAGTACCACCAGCTATGAGGAGCGTAGCCATACCGGTTATCTGACGGCCAGCGTGACTGATTTTAATTTTCTGGGGAGTGGAAAGCAGTTGGGGGTTAGCTTGAGAAGTGAAGTACAGAATATGGAGTCTTATAGACCTTATTCTGATTTTGAACGGGTTGATAGAGATTTAGCGAGCAATCAAATCAATGTTGCTTATTATGATCCGCACCTGCTTGGGTCTGTTAAGTATTATCTGTCAGCTGATATTGGATATGTGGACAATGAATTGAGTTATTATAGTTTTAACAACTACAAAAAAACAAATGCAGGTGTCAGAAAGCAAAGTCATATTGGAAAATATTTTAACCTGTCGGCAGGGAAGCGTTTTGCCAGTTATTCTTATTTGTCTTTAAATTATCATGTATTGAAAGATAACGGTTTGTTTCAAGGGGATAAAAAGACCTTTGAAGATGTGTCGTTAAATTATGGCTGGGATTCTCGTGATGATTTGATTTTTCCAACTTATGGCTCACGTTTTCAGATTGATGCCAGAGCGCTCAATAATAGTAATTATAAGGCCATTATTCTGAATTACGAAGATAATGTTGCAATAAATGATTTCATGATATTCAATTATAGCGTGGGCGATGCCTATGCCTATTGGCTTGACGATAAAAAATTCTCTGATCCAAACCCATATGCAGCTTTTGCTTTGAGTGATATTGATATGGCTAATAGTCAAAAAGGGCAATATACGGGCTGGAAATATCAGATTCAGATGCCACTTAAAGATATCAGAACGGAAAGTATTGGAGCAAGTGTTGAGTATATTCGTCAGACGAATAAACTGATTTTACACTTTACCGTTGGTTATCAGATGGATTGGGGAGACTTACTTTGATTACCCCAATATTAAAAAGGGTATTGATTGGTTATTTTTTGTTTCCTGCTTCGCTTGTCGCTACAGAAGTTTCATTAAGTGTTGTTGATGGTCATGTTATCGCTAACTTTAACCAGATTGATTACCCTGTAAAATTACTAAAACAAGAATTAAAAAGTGGTTTACCCAACACTATTGATGTGGTAATAAAAATTAAAAGAGACTCTGAAGTATTCTTTCAGGAAGCCTATCGTTTTAATATGATTTATGATTTGTGGGAAGAGATGTTTTTTGTCACTCGGACTGTCCGTTCTGGGGTTATTCGAAAGCAATTTAAAAATGACGATGTTTTGCTCGATTATCTATCTAACCTTAACAAGGTTAAACTATTATTGACCGATAATGCAATGAGGGCAAAGAAATTAACCGTATCTTTTCAGATATTTTTTAATCCAGTTCAGAGCGAAAGAATAAAAAAAATACAGCAATGGATGAAAAGTAGTTATGTTGATTCAAATAAAGTAAAAACAGGTCAGTTTACAGCACGGAAACAGTCACCACGCAACATTACAAGGAGAAGTCGTGAGCATTCAGAATCATCTGTAACTGGTATTGTTGGTAGTGGTCCGCGCTTTCAAAAGCTATTTGATAAAATACTGGAACAACATGTGTCTGAAGGTTCGATGGCTGCACAATGGAAAAGTGAGCCTGTTTTAAAAGAATTTAGTGTAAAGAGTATTGTTAATGAAAACCGCTAGAATCAATGCTTTTCTGGTGATGACAATTCTGATTCTTTCAGTGTCTTCATTTGCATCATCCTATTGGTTGCTGGACGAAATTCTTGATAGTTCAATTAAGCTGGGGCTCAATCAGAAAGTCAGTCATATTTTGTCTGACTATCAGGAAGGGCTTAAACGTTTAAAAGAATTGGACCCTGAAAATGAGGAAGCTTATAAACTAAAGTTTTATGAAGTTCAGAATGCAATGTTTGTATATAATAAGCCAGAACAGATGGCGCAGGTGATTAAACGCTCTTACCTTTCCTATTTTTTGATTGTTTTCGTCTCAATATTATTGCTTTCTTTATTGGTGTCATTTTTTGTCAGTAAAAAAATTTCAAAGGCCTATAAATTATTACTGCAACAAGATATAAAAAAGTCAGAGCGCATTCATCAGCTGGAGTATTTTGACCAGTGGCAACAGATGGCCGCAAATCTGGCGCATGAAATCAAAAATCCTCTTACACCGATTGAAATGATGGTCACTAATTTAGCTGATAGTCAACAGAATATGGGAACAGAACAGTTCAAAGAAAATATTCAACTTACCAGACGGGTCGTACTTGAGGAAGTTGACAGGTTGAAATCTATGGTGAGTCACTTTAGTCAGTTTTCCAGGTTACCTGAACCACAGTTAACCAGTCAGTGTTTTATACCGCTGATTCAAAGCTTGATTAAAATGCTTTTATCGACCTGGAAAGGATTGATTGTTGAGTTTAATCCAGCTGAACATTTGTCTGACTTGAAAGTGAGGGTTGACCAAAATCTTTTTAAGCAGTGCATTATTAATCTGGTAAAAAATGCTTATGAAGCCAATCCATCAACTGAAAAAATGAAATTAAAATTTGATGTTTCCCTTTCACCAGATAAGAATGTTCGTTTTATTTTCTCAAATGAAGGTGTAAGTCTTAGTGAAAATAGATTGAAAGAGATTTTCCTGGTTGGAACATCCACTCATGCTGGCAAAAATAATCAGGGACTGGGGTTATCTATTGTCAGGAAAATTATGCTCGATCATCATGGTAATATAGAGTGTATTCCTGATGAACAGGGCGTTTCCTTCAATCTGACATTGCCTGTAATCAAATAGTTGAGTGAGTTAATCATTGGATACCCAGAATATGCAACCCGTAAAAAAACAGATTATAGCAATTGACGATGAACCAAATATATTACTCAGTATTAAAAGCTGTCTTAGTTCGGATGATTTTCATGTTGATACCTGTTCCGATATTAATGTTTCAATACAGGCAATGCAGAGTAATCTCTATGACTGTGCACTCATCGATATTCGCCTGGGTGGTGAAAGTGGTGTTGATTTATTCAAGAGAATGCTTTCTGAAAAAATGGATATTCCCGTTATTTTTATGTCGGGTAATGCCTCTCTTAAAGAGGCCGTGGAGTCACAGAAACTGGGAGCTTATGATTTCCTGGAAAAACCTTTTTCCAGTGATAAACTCAGGTTAACTATCGAAAATTGTTTAACTTTTTTTCAGCTGAAAAATCGGCTATCTCGTATGAGTGGCTCACAGTATGATCAGGCAATCATTGGAAAACATAATAAGGTCTGTCGTTTAAAAAGAGAAATGGCAAAAGTAGCGGGTACCGATGCAGCAGTGCTTATTAATGGAGAAAGCGGTACCGGGAAGGAGCTTATCGCCAATGCAATTCATCAGGGAAGCTCTCGCTCAAAAGGAGAGTTAATTACCGTTAATTGCTCTGCTGTCCCGGAAAATCTGGTGGAAAGTGCTTTATTCGGTCATGTAAAAGGCGCATTTACCGGCGCCGATAGTGCAAAAAAAGGTTATTTTGAGCAGGCCCATAATGGCTCAGTGTTTCTCGATGAAATTGGCGATATGCCTTTATCGGCACAGGTCAGTTTATTGCGCGTATTAGAATCCAGAGAGATTCAGAAGGTCGGCGCGGAGTCGATTATTAAAGTCAATGTCAGGGTTATTGCGGCGACCCACAAAGATTTGAAGAGCGAGGTGGAAGCTGGTCGATTTCGTCAGGATTTATACTACCGACTCAATGTCATTCCAATTGTTTCACCGGCGTTAAGAGAGCGTCTTACCGATATTCCATTGCTAACGACTCATCTGGTTGAAAGGCTATGTAAGCAACACGGGATGCCACCTAAGAAAATAGAGACGGCCTGTTTTGATGTGTTTAAAAAGTATAGCTGGCCTGGTAATGTACGCGAACTGGCCAATACGCTGGAAAGAATGGTGATTATGGGAGGAGATAAATTGAGAGTGGATGATATTCCTCATGATATTACTGATACTCATTGCGCTTCATCGGATGATTTAACATTAAAGGCGTACAGAGCCAGTGCTGAAAGAGAGCTCATTGTTAATCGTCTCAATCAGCATTCAGGAAATGTCAGTGAAGTTGCGCGCTCTCTTGATATTGATAGAACCAACTTACATAAAAAAATAAAGCTTTATGGAATTAAAAAGGAAAGCGACTTTATCTAAAACAGGTATTTGTTTGAGACACTGAATTGAAAAGGGACATTCCTTGTCCCAATCTTAGCCTGATTAAACTTATTTGCTGATATCGATAGTTTTAAATCCAGAAAATGATAGAGAGTAATGATCTCTTTCAGGTGTTTTTCCAGGTGTAAAATGAAGATCTGGGAATCGAGAAACCATTGCTTCAATCAGCGAATCCATTTGCATTCTACCCAGACTGGCACCAATGCAAAGATGTGGACCATGACCAAATCCCATATGTCGATTTCGCTTTCTATCAAGTTGAATTTCATCAGGTGACTGGAACATTTCAGGGTCTCTATTGATGGTATGTCCGGAGATAAAAACGGTATCACCAGCATCAATTCGCTGACCATTGATCACCATACGCTCTGTTGCGACTCTGAATATAAAGTTTACTGCCGGATCGATACGTGTGAACTCATCATTAGCACTAGAAATTAATTCAGGGTTAGCCTTTAGTTTAGCGTAGGCTCCTGGTTCATTGAGCATTAAAAAGATATTATTACAAATTTGATCGGTTGTTGTAACTTGCCCAGCGACCAACATCATCGTCGCTTGAGAAACCAGTTCATCATCCGTTAAACTGTATTGCTCTTGTGCTTTTAACATGTGAGTCAAAAAGTCATTTTGAGGATTAGCTCGTCGTTCTTTAATGACATCAAAAAAGTAGTCTCTGATAGCTATGGCTGCATTATTACATTCTATGGCAACTTCATTGGTATAATCGACAGAGCCACCAAAAAATCCGGTCATAATGTTTGAACATTTCCTGAAAAATTCTCGGTCTTTTTCAGGGATCCCAAACATATCAGCTAGAACACTACTCGGCAGTACACGCGCGATTTCAGTAACAAACTCCATTTCACCATTTTTTTCCAACGGGTCAAGTAATTTATTCACGGTTTGTTTTATGGCCGGTAGAAATGATTCGACAAATCCTCGGCTGATCCCTTGTAGTGCACTACGTCGTCGCATACCATGAACTTTCCCGTCGCTCATTACCATCATGCGTGCCACTATACCAAAGAAATCTCCAATATTATTGAGGTCTACATCAGGCATTTTCTGTACAAAAAAGGTTGCTCTGTTAGCGGTAAATTTTTTGTTTGTTAAAACATTTTTGGCATCTTCATAACGTGTGATCATATGAAAACCACCAGCCGGCCAGTGATAGATTTCTCCATGACTATTAATATATTTTGAAAAATCCTGTGGAAATGTCGCAACATCTGAATGTAGTTTAAAGTCTAAAAGCCCCTGACCTTTTTTGACCGTTTTTTCCGCTAAATCATGCATATTATGTGTTGAGTTATCTTCGTCTTCATCGACAGGGGGAATCCAGTTTCCAGCTTCGTCGTAGTCAGCAGTCATAATATTAACACGACGTAGCGTTCGACCTGATGAGCGTAGTGCTTCTCTACCATGAAGCAAGGCATGATTGTCGGCGACTACAATATCTCCTGTTTTCCACTGATGGGCATAAAAAACCTCAGGATCGTACATGCGTTCTCTCATTTTTTCTATGAAAGCAGCATGTTTTTCTACTGGCAAGCCATGCAGAAAAACCTTTACAGGATTAAGATCGTATACTGGTTCTGCATAGCGTAAAACTCGTTCACCAGTGACCGGATGCTCGCCAAGAATAGCAGACATAAAATCTCCGCCGTAATGGATAACTTTTTCCGTCATGTAGGTTGCGTAAATATCTTCCCAGCTATCGATTTCTTCTCTGGGTATCTTATTCAAGATTGCTGTGGTATCACAGAATGTTGTCGCTCCGCCTTCGCCATCATTGGCATCATCGCAATGAAAGGCAATGTAGTGGGGAGGCGTATGTAAAAAAGCACCATCCCAATGCATAGGGACTTCAGATTCAGTATAAAGATAATTTTTTTTCGCTGGGTCGACTTTTAACGTATTAACGGTCCCAAACTCCCACTCCAGTAATTTTCCATGATTACTACACCACTGAGGAAAAGCTTCTCCTTCCATAGGCTCAAAACCTCGAAAGACGAGAATTCGATGCTTGCGCATCATTTTATTTAAATCATCTGGATTGATTGATGATATTGAGCATGGAGACTCGCTGGTAACGACCATGCCAAAAGGAGACAAAACCTCTGTTTTAAATTGTTTAAACACTTAAACACCTCAAATTGAATTGTGAAAATTTTATTTTAAATTAGTCAGTTGTATGTCGCTGTAAACACCAGGGCTGCTGCTGTTTGTAAACGACAAAAACGCCACCAGGTAACTGGTTCGCCTGATGATGTTTCATTATTTTTGGAGAATCACCGTCAGCGTTAAGTACTACCACTTTATGATAAGGAAGTTCGCAAGTTTTAGCCTCTGGAAAAAGGCGTACTGAAAATTGCGGACCTTTGCTTGCTCCTGCGTGCACAGAGAGTCGAACGCTATTGGCATACAAGTTGTCTAGCATCAGGCGAAAGGAATTTAATCGACGCATCATTCGTACACCTGAGTCATGGCATATCTGCTCAATTTCAGATTCACTCTGCTGTGGTGACCATGTTCTGTCTTCGTAAGTCAGACGACAAAATCGATCCTGAACTTGAGTGTCTGGTTCGGAATTTGAAGGGGGAGAATAAGGCCATTCTTTCTCCATTGCTTCCGAGACCCAATTATCACCCAGGTGATCAAAATGTGTATCAAGGTTATTAAAACGAATATGGGGATTCTTCGCAGGTAACATATCGCGAAGCCTGGCACTGTAATTGAGAATAGTTTGCAATGGAACGCCCAGTAAATCTCCCCAGATACGACCATCTGAAAATATGGTAATACGACAACCTGTTGATGCTTCTTGTGGGCAATAGATCTGAGTAGCAGCTTCACAGAAGTTATTGAGTCGTTCTAACACCAGCTGTTCCGCAAGGTCCGGTAACAAACCGAGCGTTTTCTGATGATTAGGATTTTTATGTGGGAAACCCGGTAACAACATGTCAATGGGTTTATTTCTGAATATAGCTAAACGAAACTGCGAAGCCAGATGATTTTTTCCGGTTGATTCAAATAAATCATTATTTTCATTACCTGGCTGAAAGCGAAGTTCGCGATCAAACAGCTCCGTTAATTTCTCGACCTGCGTTTCTATTGATTTACGTTTCACGTTCATAACTTTGCGCTTGTTTCGTCTGGGCATGCGAGGCTGTAATAATGCGAGTCACAAATTGCTTTTGAGCTAACAACCTTAAAACCAGCTTGTTGTAACAAGTCCTGGTATTGTTGCTCGCTACGTTCTTTTGCGCCAAATGTTGTTAGCATTAACATGTCAGAAAGATAACTCCATGGTCCGGGGGCCGCACCCCGAAATAGTTCTATGAGCATCAATTGACTGCCTTTTTTCATCTGATTACGTATATTTTTAAGAATTTTTAAAGCGTTTTCATCATCCCAGTCGTGGATGACAAATTTAAGAATATATAAGTCTGCGTCTACTGGAATTGACTCAAAAAAGTTTCCCCCCGTAAACTGACACATGTTCAGGTCTTCTGATGCAATAAAATCAGTAGCCAGTTTTTGCATCGCAGGTAAATCAAATACTGTTCCCTTAAAATTAAAGTTTGCAGATTTGGCTAATGGGCGAAAAAATTGACCTTTACCACCGCCAATATCCGCAATGTGATGATATTGTGAAAAGTCGAAGTTATTCACTAATACATCTAACATTTTTTCTGATTGACGTTCCATGGCGCGACCGAATATTATTGCCCGTTCTTTGTTTGATTGTAGATGTTCCCAGAAAGGCTTATTCCAGGCTTTTTCGAAGACACCTGTGTTATCACGCACCGCTTCTTCAAGGTGACCGAATGTATGGTAAGACTCTCTTCCACAAAATAAAATAAGGTCTGCCAGTGAGTTTTCATGACTGCTTGATAAACACTCACTAGCGACATTGTGGGAGTAATACCCCTCTTTGTCCTGTGTAAAAATTCCAAGCTGTATTAGTGTATCTATCAGACGCGCCAGAGTTTCTGAATTTGTATCCAGTTTGCTAGCCATTGAATCAGCCGTCTGTCTGCCTTTCGACAATAAATCGGGTACCCCCAGTTTAATTGCTGTATATAAACACTGACTTTGTATATAACCAAAAGCAACCTGTTTGACTCGTGCAAATGGGTCCGGATTTTCACTATTTTTATTTTGCATCGTCGTTTTACCCTTAAAAGTGGTTTTTAGGATCTTTAAGAAACTCAAGCTCTTCGCTAGTCGATTCTCTATTTAGAATATTATTCCGGTGTGGGAATCGACCAAATTTTTCAATAGCAATCTGATGACGAATAGCCATGTCATTGCAGATATCAAAGAATTTTGTCAGGCCAGAGTCAGCACATGTTGATAAGCTGGCGATACCGTCGACACTGATCTGTTGCGATTGTATAGATTCATCATGCTGAAAGGGTAGATAAATCCAGAAAGCTTCTATTGGTGTTAACTCATTCATGAAACCTTTATCGATAAAGTCAAGCGCTAAACCTCTAACGTAGTCGTCAAATTTAAAGCTGTCTGGTTTTCCCCTGAATGTATTTCGAGGAATCTGGTCAAACAATAAAATGAGTGTTAAAAAGCTTTTTGCTGTTTTTTTCCATTCTTTGGTAACGTCTTCTGTTATCAAGTTTAGCCATGGGAAAAAGTTGTCATTAATATGTTTGTCTGCATTGACATCACAAAAAAACCAGATAGGTAAACGTGTCTGGATGTATTCAAAATCTTTTCCGATAGAATCACCAAACCAGTAAGTATAAAGTGACTCCCAGTCAGGTTTATTGGTATCACTCTTTGATACCGTATTATTCAGAGATTTATTTCTTGGTTCCATATTTTCACTTTCTGAGTCATCCAGTGAATAATAGTAGCCTCGACCATTACGCATAATCAATTTTGCACCGAGTTCTTCCGCTTTTGAACGTTTTGTTAATAAGAAAGATCCATTTTTCTTTAAGGATACCCCATGCCATGGTGTAACCCATTGTCCTTCTGCTTTTCCCAGCATAACGCCCATTTTGCTGGAGTGTACCGATTGTGGATGAATAGACAGACGAACTGCATTTGGAAAGCACTCAGCAATTAACCGGGAGAACCCATTAGAACGTTGAATAACTTCATAAGCACGAGTGCGGCATTCTTTACGAATTTTTGAAGCGGTTTTCTCTTTCTCTAACTCAAGAGAGTCTTCAAATAAAAATCGTTGAATACCATTCACCATCGATTGAATAGCTGGATCGCTCTTGCTATTGGTTCGTAATAACGTGACGGGTTCGCCGTAATGGATGGAGACATGATCTCTCATTCCACTGTAATCGGTTGCTTCAAACAAGTCTTCGAGGTTAAATATATCAATCGAGTTGAGGTTGTGCTCTTTTGTCATTACTTTCAGTTCATCGACATAGGCGTCGATATCCTCGTCGGATACCAGTACCAGATCGGCAAATACTCGGCCATCAGCACATATGGTCACCTTTGCACCATGAGCATAGATTGTTTCAACTTCTTCACAAATACGATGCAAATATTTAAGCGCCTGCTCTTCAGCCATATCAGGTAAAGTACCAATCACTTTTGTTTTTGTATTGGGGGACTTAGCTGGAAATGCTGGTAAAATAAAATGGACAGGCATATTTTTGGTAACGGCCTGTTTTATACTGTCTATATGAGGAGCAAAACAATCAGGACAGATAGCTTCTGCACACGAACCGCTATCAGGCAAAAGTCGACGATGTTTTGCCAGACATTGGACAATTTGTTCAACTTTACTATTAATATTCTCTAGCTGCTTAACGGAATATCGTGTCACTTGTTCCGGTGTTCTGGAAAAATTATCACATTCGTAATCTCGTTGAATTCGCATGGCTCGGCTGGCTTTGAGCAAGTTGCTATTTGTACCAATTGATATAATGTGGTCTCGAAGGGACTCAAATAACATTTCTCGCCATTTGTGAGCAAGCTCTCCTTCTAATGATTCGTATTGTTCACGAGTCATTTCTAAAATCAGTGTTGATTGTTCTGCAACAAATGTTGTGTGGCGAGGTTCGTCAAGCAGCAGATTGAGTATGCCTGAAACCATATTTTTCTCAAGGTAAGCCACAGTGACAGAGGTCTGAGAACATACATTTCGGACAACTCGTAGGCCACCGCTAATGATAAAATAGATCGAATTTCCCGGGTCGCCTTCAACACATAAGGTTTCTCCCGGATTAAGGCGACGAAAGCTCAGTGTGTTGACGAGTGCTTCAATTTCTTCTGTAGAAATATGCTCAAAGTACGAAAACGCTTTAAGAGCTGAAGTACATTTCTGAAGATCTAAACCTGTATCATTTTCTGCCTGTAGTTGAGTATTGGTATTTTTATCTGTTCTTACCGGGCGAGGTTCAAAACCTTCTGATAGCCGGGTAAAATGGTGGTCAATTTCACGCGCTCTTTTAGCCAGCGTCATTAAGATTTTTTCAATTAACAGACTGTACCTGGTCTGGTCATTTTTAAAAAGGTATGAAATATCTTCCTTTAACAAAAAGCGTATTACAGTGGGTTGTGTTGCCTGTATTGTTGCAGTACGTGTTGCTTCGTTTGAAAAAATGAATTCTTCGCCTATAAAGAAACCCGGTTCAATCGTAGAGACTACACGACCTGACGAAATGATTTCGATTTGTCCACTTTCAATGTAAGCTAGCTCGCTCGCTTCTTCTCCCTCAAACCAGAACACTTCATCTTTTTGTAGCTCTTTTACAGACCATTTTTTTGATAATTCAATCATGTGAGGTGACCGCCTTAAAGTTGAAATCCATATAAAGTTGCTTATTTTTATTTATCAGTGATTTATTAGTTAGCACAATAACTCCAATTATTTTGCACTTTGACATTGTCGACAAAGTATAATTATATAGCAGAGTTGCTTTGTTTAATAATTAACCTGTCACATTTTTAGATGATGACGCTCTAATTATTGGATGGTAATGAGGGGTGTGTCACAATTTGAGCTTAAGGGCGGTGGTTTTAAGTGTAATATTACCTGGTGTTTAAGTTCGATTTTTGGTGGCTAATTCCGTTAGTTAAATTTTAGTCCTTAGAGGATATGGGAAAATCTGGTATCGCAGTCCCCACCTTGATTAAAATATGACCTTGATTAGTATAGCCTAAAGTAATAATTAATATAGAGAGATAGTGTAAATATTGATGGTGTTGTGTGAGTCTTCGGTAAGGAAGTGTAAGGAAGTGTAGGTTGGTGCTTGCGCTTTTATCTTGTCTCAATATATCTCGATAATTAAGTATTACTTTATATCAAAATGAAGC
>JADGFG010000141.1 GCA_016743995.1 Kangiellaceae bacterium
ATCCAGTAACATACGCGCTTTTCAGAGAAGGTTTAATCTCTTCTTTCAGAGCGAACTTACAATAAGGTTTTTAATATGCGTAGTCATTATTGCGGCGATTTATTACAAGTGCCAACGGGCGAAACAGTAACGTTGGCTGGTTGGGTGCACCGGCGTCGTGATCTTGGTGGTCTTATTTTTCTTCAAATCAGAGATAAAAGTGGTATTGTCCAGGTTGTTGTTGAGCCTGATCAGGCCAAATTATTTGCTGAAGCGGAAACATTACGCAGTGAGTTTGTCATCACAATCACAGGAACACTACGTGCGCGACCTGATGATATGATTAATAAGGAAATGGCCACTGGTACTATTGAAGTACTCGGTTCCAGCCTTGATATTTTGAATAAGTCTGCACCTCCTGCCATTCTGATTGATGGTCATCAGGATATTTCAGAAGAACTTCGCCTGAAGTATCGTTACCTCGATTTGCGTCGTCCAGAAATGCAGCAAAGATTATTATTTCGTAACCAGGTGGCTAAGGTGCTGAGGAATTTTCTTGAAGCTGAGAGTTTTGCTGATATTGAGACGCCGATTTTAACCAAAGCAACACCAGAAGGGGCAAGAGATTATCTGGTTCCCAGTCGTACCAATAAAGGATCGTTTTTTGCCCTGCCGCAATCACCTCAGTTATTCAAACAGTTACTGATGATGAGTGGATTTGACCGTTATTATCAGATTGTTCGTTGTTTTCGAGACGAAGATTTACGTGCTGATCGTCAACCTGAATTTACTCAGCTGGACATTGAAACTTCGTTCATGGATGAAGAAAGCATCATGAGTATGATGGAAACAATGATTCAACATCTTTTCAAGACCTTACTGGACGTTGAGCTGGGAGAGTTTCCAAGAATGCCTTATGCCGAGGCAATGCAGCGATATGGTAGTGACAAGCCCGATTTACGGGTTGCTATTGAGCTGGTTGATGTTGCCGATCTGGTCAAAGGCGTTGATTTTAAGGTTTTTGCCGGACCAGCCAATGATGCAGAGGGTCGAGTAGCCGCTATTTGTGTGCCTGGCGGGGCAGAGCTAAGCCGCAAGCAGATCGATCAGTATGCGGAATATGCAGGGCGTTATGGCGCTAAAGGTCTGGCATGGATTAAGATAAAAGATGTGACTAAAGGTCTGGAAGGCGTTCAATCTCCGATTGCCAAATTTCTTAATGGCGAGATCATTACTCAGATTATTGAGCGAACAGCTGCCACTGATGGTGATATTCTGTTGTTTGGTGCTGATTCCAGAAAAGTAGTGACTGATGCACTCGGCGCTTTAAGGCTTAAAGTCGCTGAAGATCGCGGGCTGGTAGAAGACTGCTGGAAACCGCTATGGGTGGTTGACTTTCCGATGTTTGAACAAGAAGGTGGACAAATGCATGCGTTGCATCATCCGTTTACGGCACCTAAAGAAGACAGTGCAGAACAGCTTAAATCATCACCGACTGAAACCTTATCACGAGCTTACGATATGGTCTTGAATGGATGTGAAGTGGGTGGTGGATCGGTGCGTATTCATAATCAGGATATCCAGTCGGCTGTTTTTGATATTCTGGGAATTGAGAAAAAAGAAGCAGAAGAGAAATTTGGCTTTTTGTTAGAAGCGTTAAAGTATGGTTGTCCGCCACATGGTGGTATTGCTTTTGGTATGGATCGTCTGGTGATGTTAATGGTAGGCGCTGATTCAATTCGTGACGTTATTGCATTTCCAAAAACCACAACTGCCAGTTGCCCTTTAACTTCTGCTCCATCTCTGGTTTCTGAAGAACAACTAGAAGAGCTGGCAATAAAATCAACGGCAAAAAAATTAGACGTATAGCGATAGCTCGATGACTGTCAAAATAAATTCTGGGATAAAGCCGTCGAGAATAATCATTTTTTATAACTGTTAAGAGACGAACTGGAGTATTGCGATGGCTGGACATAGTAAATGGGCCAATATTAAACATAGAAAAGCTGCTCAGGACGCAAAGCGCGGAAAAATATTTACTAAAATTATTCGAGAGTTAGTTGTGGCAGCTAAGTCAGGTGGCCCTAATCCTGAAGATAACCCCTCTTTACGAGCGGTTATTGATAAGGCACTGGGTGCTAATATGAAAAGAGATACTGTCGACAAGGCTGTTGCTCGTGGAGCAGGTAGTGGAGAAGGTGAAAATTATGAAAACCTGGTTTATGAAGGCTATGGACCTGGAGGCGTTGCTATTTTAGTGGATTGCCTGACTGATAATAAAAACCGTACTGTTGCTGAAGTTCGTCACGCATTTACCAAGGCCGGGTGTGAGCTGGCTGCCTCTGGGTCGGTTGCTTATTTATTTGAAAGAAAAGGGCAAATGATTTTTTCAGCCGATACCGATGAAGATCAACTTATGGAAGGTGCGCTAGAAGTTGGCGCAGAGGATATAGTCAATCATGATGACGGTTCATTTGAAGTGCTGACGTCACCAGAAAATTATCTGTCCGTTAAAGAGGCGTTAGTCGAAAAGGAGCTGGTAGCAGAGGCTGGAGAGGTAACGATGTTGCCATCCACTCAGACAGAACTTGACCTTGATACTGCGGTTAAAGTTTTAAAATTAGTTGACAGGCTGGAAGACCTGGATGACACCCAGAATATTTACAGTAATGCTGAGATTCCGCCTGAGGCTTACGAACAACTTTGAAAAAGGTAGAAGCCACCACGTTGCTTTTAAAATTCTTTATATCGTAAAATATGATGCTGGAAAATAAATTATAAATGTCTGTTATTCTCGGAATTGATCCTGGTTCAAGAATCACCGGGTTTGGTGTGATTCGTATGAGTGGCAAAAGAATGGAGTATATTGCCAGTGGATGTGTACGAGTAAAAGAAGGATTGTTGGCGGATCGATTAAATCAGATATTTGATTGTATCTCACAAGTTGTTCAGGAGTATAAACCTGACGAAGCCGCTATCGAGCAGGTTTTTATGGCAAAAAATGCTGATTCTGCGTTAAAACTGGGTCAGGCCAGAGGGGCTGCAATTGTCGCTATGACGCAACATGCCCTGGTTGTTGCCGAGTATTCAGCTCGTCAGATAAAACAATCGGTGGTTGGTACTGGAGCTGCTGACAAATCACAAGTGCAACATATGGTAACCAGTTTACTGGAGCTTAGTGCTTCTCCTCAGGCGGATGCCGCTGATGGACTGGCCGTGGCTATTTGCCATGGGCATTCTTTACAAAGTACGCTTTCACAGATTGGCGTTAATAAGATTGTACGTGGTCGACTGCGATAGTTGAAAATTATCTATTAACGCTATCTACCGTAGTTTTTTAGCCGTTCAATTTTTAAGTTGATATAACAAAGAGAAAAATATGATTGGAAGATTAAATGGAATTCTACTAGAGAGAACTCCTCCCTTTATTCTTGTTGAAGTGAATGGTGTTGGTTATGAATGCCAGGCTCCCATGAATACTATTTATAATTTGCCAGAAGCAGGCGCAAAAGTGATTTTACACACGCACCTTTCAGTGAGTGAGAACGCACAGACTCTGTTTGCTTTTTATAGTCTGGAAGAAAGAAAATTGTTTAGAGAACTGATCAAGGTTAATGGTGTTGGTCCTAAACTGGCGTTGGCAATATTGTCAGCAATGAGTGCAGCTGAATTTGTACAGTATGTTAATCAGGGAGAAGTTAATATATTGGTTAAAATCCCTGGTGTTGGGAAAAAAACAGCAGAACGATTAATTATAGAAATGAAAGACAAGCTCAAAGACTGGCAGATTGATATTGTTAAGTCAGATACTGATTCTTCGCTTCAATCTGACAGTGGCTTGTCTTCATCGAACGCCAATGTTCAAGAAGCAATCAGTGGGTTAGTTGCGCTCGGCTATAAGCCCGTAGCGGCAAGCAAGGCGATTAGCCAGTTAAAAGATAATTCAATGCCTGCGTCATCGTTGATTCGTCTGGCTTTAAAACAAATGTTATAAAAGCCCCGATGGTTATTTTATTTTGATTGATAGGGAGTTACTCCCAATACTTTTGATTTTTCTGGAGTATCTCATAACTCCTATGGTCAGGCGAAAAATGGACACACTATTTCATATGGAATTTTTTTAGTTAAGAGCGTAGACTGTTCAGACATTGCAGAAATATACTGGAGTTTATTCTACAATTAACAGGTAGTGCCCGATAGTATACTGTTTGTTTGATTTTTTGATTAGAATACAACTTGTAACCTGATTTAATTGATTGAATCAGGATAAAATATGGAGAATTGAATATGGCAAATTTATCCGGAATTGAAGGGATTGGGCAGCTTTACGCTGTGAAATTAGAGCAGGTCGGAGTTCATTCCGTTGAGCAGTTATTAGATGCAGGGTCAAATAAAAAAGGCCGTCAATCACTCGCTGAAGAAGCTGGTATCAGGGAGGAACTCATTTTTCACTGGGTCACTCGTGCTGACCTTTCCAGAGTGAAAGGTGTTAACACCCAGTTTGTTAATTTGTTGGAATCTGCCGGTGTTGGAACTGTACCAGAGCTTGCCTTGAGAAACCCTATGTACCTTGAGTCCAGAATGTATAAAGTTAATGAGCAGAAGCATTTTGTACGTAATATTCCGACAATGTCTCAGGTTGAAGACTGGGTTACTCAGGCAAAAAAGTTGCCCAGAGTTGTAACTTTTTAATAAAAACACAAAAAGTTAACACTGTAATACTTTCTTATCGTCATAATAAATTTTGGTAAACGGTTACTAAAAATTCTAATTTCTAGAATCTGAAATATATGAAAAATGAATTCAGGAATTATTCAGTTTTCCTTCCATCTGTAAAGCAACGCGTAATGCGTTACCTTCCATATAGACTTTATTGTTAAAACGAACAATTCTGGTTTCTCCAGCAACACTTCTTAGCGTTTCATCATGAACATATTCCATGATATCCAGATCATGGAATTCAATGAATTCACCACCGCATTCAGTAATGATAAAGTTATCAACAAATCCGGGAATATTAACTTCAAGATGAGAAGGGATATCGCAAATATGTGTTGCGATAACTTTATCCTTTAACTGGTCGTACCCCATATCACTGGCAAAAATTACGGTAGCCTCTTTTTTATCAGGTGCCGCAATAAACCAGTCTTCGCAGTGGTCGTGCGATTCTACCCAGTAGACTTTCATTGTGAGTCCAGATTTAACGCATGAAATTTTATATGGTCTTGCATAAATGTATTCATGAAATAATAGCTGTGATCATATCCCGGTTGCATTCTTAATTCTAATCGCTGACTATTTTTTTGGCAAGCCTGTGAAAATAACTCAGGTTTAAGCTGTTCCTTCAGAAAATCATCGGCGGTTCCCTGATCGATGAGAATCTTATTTGGGCTTTTATATCCATTTAATATAAGTTCCGTTGCATCATACTCTTTCCAGTCTGCCTGAGAATTACCAAGATAACCTGATAGTGCTTTTTTACCCCATGGACATTGACTGGGGGCAACGATGGGAGCAAAAGCGGAAATAGAGGAATATTGGTCGGGGTTTTTTAATCCGATTGTTAAAGCGCCATGTCCTCCCATAGAGTGTCCGAATATGCCGCATCGGTCTGGATCGGTGGCAAAATTGCTATTAATAAAGTCAGGAAGTTCATTGACGATGTATTCATACATACGGTAAGTCTCGTGCCAGGGGGCTTGCGTGGCATTGAGATAAAATCCGGCACCACTTCCAAAGTCATAGCTGTCATGCTCCATGGCATAGTTGGTTCCTCTAGGGCTGGTGTCTGGACAAACAATAATCAAGCCCTGTTCGCTGGCATATTTTTGAAACCCGCCTTTGGTCGTGACATTGTCCTGAGTGCAGGTTAATCCGGATAAATAATATAAAACAGGGCATTTTTTATGTTGCGCCTGAGGGGGAAGGTAAATGCTAAACTCCATTTCGCAATGAGTACTGCTGGACTGGTGTGTGTAAACACTTTGCTTACCAGCAAATGAAAGTTGTTCGCTTTTTACTTTGAAAGTCATTGATTATCCTGGAGCCGATTTTAAGTTCATGGTTCTTAAATTTAAGGTTTGAAACTCAGGATTTAAGAACTTGTTTTTTATCGTTTGTTTTTATTGAGGAACTTGAGAGCGCAAATAGCGCCCTAAAAACTTTGCTGATATATATTAAGTTAATCAGTCAAATTCAACAACACTTCGTATACTCTTACCTGCATGCATTAAATCAAATGCTTTGTTTATGTCACTTAATGGCATTTTATGAGTAATCAGATCGTCAATATTAATTTTTCCATCCATGTACCAGTCAACAATTTTGGGAACATCAGTACGGCCTTTCGCACCGCCAAATGCGCTTCCACGCCAGACACGACCTGTCACCAGTTGAAAGGGGCGGGTTTTTATTTCCTGCCCTGCACCAGCGACGCCAATAATTGTACTTTCCCCCCAGCCTTTATGACAGCACTCCAGGGCATCGCGCATAACATCAACATTTCCAATACACTCAAAACTGTGATCGGCCCCCCCTTTGGTGAGGTCAACCAGATAAGGCACCAGATCACCTTCAACTTCACTGGGGTTAACAAAATGAGTCATACCAAACTTTTCGGCAATGTCTTTTCTTGCGGGATTGGTGTCCACGCCAATAATCATATTAGCGCCCACTAATCGAGCACCTTGTAACACGTTGAGTCCAATACCGCCAAGACCAAACACAATGACGTTATCACCGGGTTGGACTTTAGCTGTATTAATTACTGCACCAATACCCGTAGTCACGCCACATCCAATGTAACAGACTTTATCAAAGGGGGCATCAGGACGAATTTTTGCCAGCGCAATTTCAGGAACAATAGTAAAGTTGGAAAATGTAGAAGTGCCCATATAATGATGAATTTTCTCACCATTAATGGAAAATCTGGATGAGCCGTCTGGCATCAGCCCTCGGCCTTGAGTCTCCCTGATAGCCTGGCAAAGATTAGTTTTACCTGAAAGACAGTACTCACATTGACGGCACTCTGGCGTATAAAGTGGAATGACGTGGTCCCCGGGCTTTAGTGAAGTCACGCCTGCGCCCGTTTCTCTAACAATGCCTGCACCTTCATGACCTAAAATGGCAGGGAATAAACCTTCTGGATCTGCTCCCGATAATGTAAATTCGTCGGTGTGACATACGCCAGTTGCTTTGACTTCAACCAGACATTCTCCAGCACGAGGCTCATCTAACTGAACCGTTTCAATACTTAGTGGTTTACCTGCCTGAAAGGCTACTGCCGCTTTAGTTTCCATTATTTTCCTTATTATATAGTTGGTTGATCAGATTTCTGAATGAGTTAGTTGAATATGGCTATTGCCTGAAAAAGCTGGTTAAACAGCTTTTCTTCCTGGAATTGTATGTTCCGACTGCACATCAGGCCCAACCTATTATCAGCATTCTCAGTTTGGGATAAAAGTTTAATTAATCAATAAACCTTATATTGTCAACATTGTGCTACTGTCAAAAATAATTATCAACCATGAAAGTCCTGTGAAGACATTTGTTAGTTACTATTATGTGTTTTTATAGATATCCGAATCAGAAGCTGGTTTATTTTTTCCTCCAGGATTAGTTTTATGGCTATTTTCTATTGGTAAGTGAAATGACATTCTGTTTAGCATGATGTTAAAATACTACTCAAATAAACACATGTTGGGCATTTATAACCGTTATGATTGAGACCGATCGTATTATAAGCGCAAGCTCTCAGGGCACTGAAGAACAAGTTGATCGCGCGATTCGTCCAAAAAGCTTAGCGGATTATGTGGGGCAGCCTAAAGTTTGTGAGCAAATGGAAATCGCTTTTCAGGCTGCCAGAAAACGCCATGAAGCGCTGGATCATACGTTGATTTTTGGCCCACCCGGGTTGGGTAAAACTACATTAGCAAATATTATTGCTAATGAAATGGGCGTTAATATTCGGCATACTTCCGGACCTGTGCTGGAAAAAGCTGGTGATCTGGCCGCATTGTTAACCAACCTGGAAGAAAATGACGTTTTATTTATTGATGAAATTCATCGTCTCAGCCCGGTGGTTGAGGAGATTCTTTATCCCGCAATGGAAGATTACCAACTGGATATCATGATAGGTGAAGGACCCGCTGCCCGTTCTATAAAGCTGGATTTGCCACCTTTTACTCTGGTTGGTGCGACAACCAGGGCTGGGTCGTTAACTTCTCCATTGCGTGATCGATTTGGTATTGTGCAACGTCTGGAATTTTATAATGTTCAAGACTTAACCACTATTGTTATGCGTTCGGCCGGGCTGATTGGTTTACCTGTTGAGCAGGAAGGAGCCGGAGAAATTGCTGGACGTTCTCGAGGTACACCCAGGATTGCAAATCGTTTACTGCGTCGAGTAAGAGATTATGCTGAGGTAAAATCAGACGGAAAAATTACTCATCGGGTGTCTGATATGGCACTCAACCTGCTTGATGTAGATGACAGAGGTTTTGATAATATGGACCGTAAATTAATGCTCGCTATTATTGAGAATTTTGGTGGCGGTCCTGTTGGTATTGATTCCCTGGCTGCTGCTATCAGTGAAGAAAGAGATACCATAGATGATGTGCTCGAGCCCTATTTGATTCAACAGGGATTCATTCAACGAACTCCTCGTGGCAGAATTGCAACTCAGCAAGCTTATCAACATTTTGGCCTTAAACCTGTTTAGATTTAAGCGCTTATCGCTGGCTTATTGTTAATGGCTCTTAGTTAATCGATCTTAGTTATATAGAGCGTTAGTGTAAGCAGCACTTCTTAAACTTTTTTCCACTGTTACAGGGGCAGGGGTCATTTCTGCCAACATGCCTGGTTTCATTAAGAACAGTGGAATGCTCTGTAGCACTTTCAGTTTCCTCATCATTTTTTGTCAAAATATCTTTGCCCAGCATACCTACTGCTGACAATAATCCAGGAAGCGCTTTGAAACAGCCTTCTAAATCAGGGAGTTGCTGGCAGATTTCAGGTTCTGTTTTCAGAATAGATTCTTCATTAATAAAACGTGCAAGAATAATATTGAGAACTAGTACACTTCGTGCGGCTTCAGGCTGTTCGTCAGGTAATAGTAATTGCCAGGTTTTAGATAGCCAGTTGTAACCATTTAAATAGCCCGATGCAAAATTTACCAGTGCTTTATTCGGTTCGCCAGTCTGGTTCAGGCCCGGTTTGGCGGGAAGCTCCAGGTTGCTACCTTGATCAAAGCAGGTTGAACAATAATTCCACCAGGTGGCAAGACAGGTTGTAAATGTTTTAATCTGCTCTTCTGTTTCAAATTTCACAGGGTCTTCTGGAGTCATTTTTAGTTGTTGCATCCATTCCGTTGTAGGAATTTCGTCCGGGCTGGAGGCGATTGCTGTTATTTGTCCTAATACCTTATAAATATCACCAAAAGATTCGCTGATAGATGAGGTGTTAAAACACTTTTCCAGTTCTGACATATTAAAGGCTGACATTAATGACTCGTATTTTTTGTTCGGATTACAAATATCTGGGCTGTAAGTTTAAGGTTATCGAATTGTTTGTGATAACTCAATCCGCTTTTCTGGTTAAAGATTAGTATTACAGGGTTAGAGTAAAATGAACTGTACAATAAAACCAGTATTTTCCGTAAGATCTTGCTGATTTTAGTGTTACAGCAGAATAATTGAGCTTTAAGGGTTACAGGGTACAAAATCTGAGCTAAAATGCGCGCCCTATATTTTGAGCTGTATCCGATAGTTATTAAACGGGGTTTAACCGTTTAACCGAAACTGGAAAAGCTTATTAAACTTTTGATAGACAGGCGTTTTAACTTTGATTTCTACAGCTAATATCACCATGCAGTTTGGTGCTAAACCTTTATTTGAAAATATTTCCGTTAAGTTTGGAGACGGAAATCGTTATGGTCTGATTGGGGCCAACGGCTGTGGAAAATCCACGTTTATGAAGATTCTGGCGAGTAAACTCGAACCTTCTGCGGGTCAGGTCATGCTGGACGTCAACGACCGATTAGGTGTATTAGGGCAAAATCAGTTTGAATTTGAAGATTTTTCAGTGATTGATACTGTCATTATGGGGCATCTGGAATTATGGAAAATCAAAAAGGAGCGGGATCGCATTTATTCTTTGCCTGAAATGAGTGAGGAAGAAGGTTTATTAGTGGCCGATCTGGAAGTTCAGTTTGGTGAAATGGATGGCTATACTGCTGAGTCGCGCGCAGGAGAACTGTTGCTTGGACTGGATATTCCCGTTGAGCAGCACTTTGGGCTAATGAGCGCTGTTGCCCCCGGTTGGAAGCTGAGAGTATTACTGGCACAAGCGCTATTTTCTGAGCCTGATATTTTGCTGCTGGACGAACCAACTAATAATCTTGATATCAATACCATCAGATGGTTGGAAGAAATTCTCAATCAACGTCAGTCAACGATGATTATTATTTCTCATGATCGTCACTTTTTAAACAGTGTTTGTACCCATATGGCTGATCTTGATTATGGTGAACTTCGTTTATTCCCTGGAAATTATGACGAGTATATGACTGCTGCAACCCAGGCGCGCGAACGATTATTGTCAGATAATGCCAAGAAAAAAGCCCAAATTGCTGATTTAAAGTCTTTTGTCAGTCGTTTTTCAGCGAACGCATCGAAAGCAAAGCAGGCGACCTCTCGTGCTAAGCAGATAGATAAAATTGAGCTGGCCGAAGTCAAAGCTTCCAGCAGAATCAGTCCTTTTATTCGTTTTACTCAGGAAAAAAAGCTTTTTCGACTGGCGCTGGAAATGGAAAATGTTTCTAATGGATATGACGAACTGTTATTTAAAGATATTAATCTGATGGTTGAAGTCGGTCAGAGAGTGGCTATTATTGGACCAAATGGTATCGGTAAAACCACATTCCTGAAGTCTTTGATCGGGGAGCTGGCGGTTAAATCTGGTGAAGTAAAATGGTCTGAAAATGCTAATATTGGTTATTATGCGCAGGATCATAGTGAACATTTTGAAAAGGACATGACGGTATTCGAATGGATGAGTCAATGGCGCAATAAAGGTGAAGATGATCAGACGATTAGAGGTGTGCTGGGCCGTATGTTATTTTCCCAGGATGATAGCAAAAAGTCGGTGACTAAATTGTCCGGAGGTGAAAAAGGCCGCATGATGTTCGGTAAGTTAATGCAGCAAAAACCTAATATCCTCATTATGGACGAGCCAACGAATCACATGGATATGGAATCAATAGAATCACTTAATCTGGCGCTTGAACACTATGAAGGAACATTGTTTTTTGTTTCACATGATCGAGAGTTTGTGTCTTCATTAGCTACCAGAGTCGTTGATATGAAAGCGGAAGGTATCGTTAATTTTGAAGGAAACTATGAGGAATACCTGGTTTCTCAGGGAGTTGAAGCCGAGCAACGTTAATATTGTTGCGTATATTGTTATAAAGAGAGCTCAAATGTTATTCGAGCTCTCTTTTATTGATAAATGACGTTTAATAGTAAGCAGTGCCAGTGACGACTGGTTGAAATAAAAATAGCCTGAATAAGGCAAAAACTGCCTAAAGTTTAGTATTTTCAGTGTAATTCCTCAGATATTCCTCAAAAATGCCAAATTATTACATATTTCAGGTTAAATTCTGCTTTTCAATTGGTTATAGTGCTTTTCAATTAATCGTCAGCGATAGTGTTTAATTTATGAGCACGGAATTTATCTGGCCTGTCAGAGTCTATTACGAAGAC
>JADGFG010000142.1 GCA_016743995.1 Kangiellaceae bacterium
CAGGCTATATCTATGCTTGTGCATAGAATAATTTCATCTATTCATATTTTTGGCGTTCTGGTTGGTTTTTAGTCTCTATGCGTGTTTTTGTAATATTTTTTGTATTTTTTTCGACAGTTGTCAATTCTCATGGTGGGGAAAAGGCTCAGATTCATCAATGGCACAAAAAAGAGCTAATTGTTAAAGCGAATAACAACTGGAATACAGAGCACTGTATTCAGGTAAAAGCGGTTTACCAGATAACCTACGAATTTAAGTCAGAGCTGGCGATGAAATTTGACTTTCATGTTCATCCCGCGACGGATAATAATGAATATCTGACCGAGCATTTAGCCAGTCAGAAAAGCATCAGAAGTTTTTCCGGAAAAGAGTCTACCAGGAAGCCAGGAACCTATTGCTTCGATTTTAATCCCGTAAAACCTCACCGAAAAGATAGTGTTATCTATTTAAATTATCGACTGGATTAAAAGCCACCTATTGTTAATCCATTTTTTGATTAAACCCTTTTATTGTTATTTTTCAATATATTGTATCTATTTTTGTTCTTAAAAGGAGCTTTTAATGTTGTTTAACCCTTGTAAGGTCTTCATTAATATCGTTTGTATAATGATTGTGTTTTTGTTGGGCGGCCCACTGGCTTTCGCAAAAACACAAAAACTATTAGTGGTTGATGCTGATGTCCCCGCCATTGATCAACTGGTTGCTCATTTACCAGATGATACCAGCTATGTACTACTGAACCAGCAGGGGAGTGCTTTTAAGCAAATTGCCGATGTGGTTGCAGAAAGTGGAGGTTTTAGTGAAATTCATCTGATGTCTCATGGTACTGCGGGTCGTTTATTATTAGCGGGCGAAACTGTTGATGCTAATTATCTGACGACGCATAATCGTGATCTCAACCGGTTGAATTCATTACTAGATGATGGCACAGACCTGTTAGTTTATGGGTGCGATGTGGCAGCAACTGATGAAGGACAAAGTTTTGTACAAAACTTGAGTACAACACTCAATGTTGATGTGGCAGCCTCCACCAATAAAACAGGCCACGCTGATCTTAATGCAGACTGGGCTCTGGAGTATACGGTTGGTGCACCAGCCAGCTCAATGTTTTTCTCTCAGGCATTTCAGGCTGAATATCGCCATACTTTATCGCATTTTCGCGGTGGTTCAATTACCTGGCAGGCGACTGAGTTGGACAATGATGGCCAGAAAAATGATGTCATTATTACGATTAAAACCGCTTGGCGATATGATTTTATTTCTAATCCTACGTTGGAAACTCGTCCTGCGACGCCTGTACTTACTTTTACGCAAGCCTCCGATGTGACAACTTATATTAATGGTGATTCTAATGGGGCTGATTATGCGTTAAGAGAAAAAACTTATACCGCTAATGATTTAAACCCAGCCCTCTCTTACGATGTTCTGTATTCCTCAAATGCAAGAATTAGCAGTCTGGTTAATAATGCTGATGGAACATGGAAAATACAAACTTTAATCAAGCTGGAAAATGGTAATTTAGCACCCAAAATTGATTTACCCATTATTTATGAAGTTCCCCTGCTAGATACTAATGGCGACGTTGCTACCAGTTATTCTTTTGATGTGTCGGCAACGGATCCAAACGCCGATAAAATTCGTTATCGTCTGGCTAACACTGATGAGCTGGGGGGGAATGTCTCTTATACCAATCCAACTGGCGTTAGTATTAATTCTAATAGCGGATTATTAACCTGGGACTTTACAGCCCTGCCAGCTGATACAGACCCAACGCCAGAGATTGATACTCGATCTGGTTTGTACAGCGTAGGCGTTATTGTTGAAGATTTAGATACCAACTTAAATGTGATTTCAAAAAGTCATGTTGATTTTATTTTTGACTTGCAGAATAAACAGGCAGTGGTTTATACACCCAGTCCAAACATTCCATCAAGCAGAAATGTCATTGTTGAAAAAGGTGATTCATTTGCTTTCAGTATGAGCGGAAATGCGATTAATACTACTAGTCTGGGTAACTTGCAAGGGGCATTAACCGAGCCGACTGAAAATAACTTTATATTTGCGCCAGGTAACGAAGGCGACCCCATTGATTTAGCACCGGGTACTTACCCGATCACCTTTGAAGTGCTGGATATTACCGGTGCTGCCATTAAAAGCTATCTGGTTTTAAATTTTGTTGTGCCAGATCCTGATGCACCCAAAATACTAAATATTGAAGCTGACTCAACGATTTATTCTTCAACCTTTGCTCAAACTGTTGATAAGGATTTAAACGCGCTTGTTTCTGATAATGATAATACCGGTAGCCCGGTTAGCCATATTAATAATGGGTTTTTACGATTTAATGTCACTTTTGCCGATGGCCAGTATGAAGTTCTCGATGTGCAATCTGCTGGTGATGCTGTCGGTGAGATTCGCCGAACAGGCTACGAACTTTTTTATGAAGGTAGCAAATTTGCTGATATTGATGGCTTTGAAGATGGTGTTGGTCGTGCGTTAAGAGTGAACCTTTCTGCAAACGCTCCCATTACGGCAGTTCAGGCGCTAGTCAGAAGCTTAACTTATACTGACACTTTTGTTTTACGCTCAACCGGTGAAAGAGCTTTGTCATTGTTTATTGAAGATGAAGATGGATTAAATCGTAGTTATTCATTATTAATTAATGTTCAGGCTCATCCGGATCAACCGGTGAATGGTGGCCCGGTTGTTGTGAACAATTTATTAAGTTTGTCCGATGGTGAAACGGTCGTTTTAACAACAGATAATATACTTTTTGTTGACGCAGATACCAATGCATCAAATATAAATATTACCGTTTCTAATTTATTTGCAGGGCAGTTTGAGTTGGTCTCTAATGCTGGAAACGCGATTACTACTTTTACCCAGCAACAAATTGCTGACGGACTTGTGCAGTTTGTACATGATAATTCCGCATCGGTGCCGACTTACAGTTTAGATGCCAGTGATGGTGGTACAAGCTCTGGTGCAATTCCCGCAGCGATTAGTTTTTCAGGTGCTTCAGCTGACACGGTTAGTGCATTTGAAAATCGAATTGGTATTATGACAGTAAGTAATGAAAATGTTGTGGGTGCTGCCAGTTATGTTATTTCTGGGAGCGCTGCGGATAATGGTCTGGTTTCAGTTCATCCAACATCGGGGGCGTTAACTTTTAATTCGGCACCTGATTTTGAAACGCCAGCTGATAATAACGGAGACAATGATTTTCATGTTGAAGTTCTGGTCACTGGCGCGACTTCTGGTACTGACACTCGAAATATTACGGTCTCATTAATGGACGTGAATGAAGCGCCTGTTATTTCAGGGTCTGTGGTCTCAACCACATTAAATCCGAATATAGCAGACTCGCTTAGCTTCACCCCGGGTGCTACCGATCCTGAAAATGCTGGTATGACTTACAGTATTGAAAATAAACCGGCGTGGGCAACTTTTGATACAGGAAGTGGGTTGCTCAGTGGTGCGCCAACAGTGAGCAATGCCGGTTCTTATAGCGATATTAAAATAACCGTGAGTGATGGTTTGAACAGTGCAAGCTTGCCTGCGTTTACCCTGAATGTACTCGATGTTAATGGTGATTATGTTTTAGACCTCTGTTATAAAGATGACTTTGTGGGGGTGTCTTCTGGCAGCCTTGATCCCAGCTGGAATATTCTTGCGAGTACCGGGTTTACACCAAAACCAGTAGCAGTCAATAATAGCAGTCGTTTACGTTTAACTGATGCGGGAAATAGCCGTGTTGGTGGTGTCAGTAAAGATTTTCCGATCCCTTCTAAGGGCATTACCCAATATGAATTTGTGGGCTATGCATTTGGTGGTAACGGTGCCGACGGAATCACTTTTGTCTTGTCCGACTGGAATGTTGCACCGGTTTTAGGTTCGCCTGGCGGCTCGCTAGGTTATGCAAACTCAACGGGTAATAATGGTTTTGCCGGAGGCTGGATTGGTATTGGTATTGATGAGTATGGTAATTACGCTAACCCGACTGAAGGACGTCATGGCGGAATTGGTGCAGTCGCTAACGCCGTTTCTATTCGTGGTTCTGGTATCAGTGAGATGGGTTACAAGTATTTAACGGGTACATCAACGTTAGTGCCAGTAATAAACAATAACAGTACTGGTCATCAATATCGAATGACCGTTGACTCCAGTGACGGACAACATACTTATGTAACCGTAGAAAGAGACACCGGCTCTGGTTATGTGAAAATCATTGATGCCTACGATGTATTAGCTGATGTTGATCAGGCTAGTTTACCTGAACAATTCAGATTATCGCTGGCGGCAAGCACTGGTGGTGCCAATAACAACCATGACATTACTGAGTTGAAAGTAAGAGGCAGCCAGTGTAATACCATTACCGCACTTCAGGTGAACAGCACGCCGGCAGTTGTTAATCTCAATGCTGATACGGCAACCTTTACGGTACAACTCAATCATCCTGCCCCAGCAGGGGGAGTGACCGTCGATTATACAACTATTGATGGTACCGCGTTAGCTGCAACAGAATATGATGCCCGTACTGGCACTATGACTTTTTCTGCTGGTGAACAGTTGAAAACCGTTGTTGTGAATTTAAAAGGGTTAAGCTCGGAAGATTCCAATAAGGAATTCTATTTGCAGTTAAGTAATGCAACAGGTGGATATATTGGCGAGGCAACTTCTAATGCGTTAATTCCAGTGATTAATACAGCTCCCGTTGCCAGTGCACAAACGGTGAATGCTGTTGAAAATATCGCACAAGCGATTACGTTAACCGGTAGCGATGCTGAAAATGATCCATTAACTTTTATGGTGGTATCGCAACCTGTTCATGGCACTCTTTCTGGAAGTGCACCAAACTTAACTTATACACCTTCAGCCAATTATACCGGGTCAGATAGTTTTACATTTAATGCTAATGACGGCACTGTTGATTCTAGTGATGTCTCTGTTTCTATTACTGTACTCGCTGATTTAGATCATGACGGTGTGCCTGATGTGACTGATTTAGATGATGATGGCGATGGTATTCCTGATGCCGTTGAAGGTGCGGGTGATGTTGATGGAGATAGCATTCCTAATCATCGGGATACTGACTCTGATGGAGATGGTATTGCTGACATTGTAGAAGGTGTGACTGATACCGATGGTGACAGTACTCCAAACTATTTAGATACCGATTCTGATGCAGACGGTATACCTGATAGTGTCGAAGGGGTGACTGATACCGATGGTGACAGCACTCCCAACTATTTAGATACCGATTCTGATGCAGACGGTATACCTGATAGTGTTGAAGGTGTGACTGATACCGATGGTGACAGTACTCCAAACTATTTAGATACCGATTCTGATGCAGACGGTATACCTGATAGTGTTGAAGGCGTGACCGATACCGATGGTGACAGCACTCCCAACTATTTAGATACCGATTCTGATGGAGATGGTATTCCTGATAGCGTAGAAGGCGTGACCGATACCGATGGTGACAGCACTCCCAACTATTTAGATACCGATTCTGATGCAGATGGTATTCCCGATAGCGTAGAAGGCGCAACCGATACTGATGGTGACAGTACTCCTAACTATTTAGATACCGACTCTGATGGAGATGGTATTCCTGATAGTGTCGAAGGCGCAGTTGATACTGATGGTGACAGCATTCCTGACTATTTAGATACCGACTCTGATGGCGATGGCATACCTGACGCAAATGAAAGTGCGACAGACAGTGATGGTGATGGGATACCTGACTTCCTGGATACCAGTCTCGATGAAGACAAAGATGGTATTCCGGATATTGTTGAAGGAACAGGTGATAGCGATCTGGATGGTATTTTAGATTTCAAGGATCCAGATAGTGATAATGATGGGCTGAGCGATACTGCGGAATCGGGTATTACGGGTAAAGATACCGATGGTGATGGTATTGATGATCGATTTGACGTTGATCAAACGGGTGGTACAGACACCAATGCTGATGGCATTGACGACAATGTGGTAGCACGTGATAGCGATGCGAATGGCGTGCCTGATTATCGTGATATTGATAGTGATGGAGACGGTATTCCTGATGTTATTGAGTTAGTGATCAGACGTAAAGATTCAGATAGCGATAATATTATTGATGCTGTTGATAGTGACATAACCGGTGGAGTTGATACTGATGGCGATAGTATTGATGACAGATATGATGTTGATTTTACATTGGGCCGTGATGCTGATGGAGACGGTATTGATGATCTGGCCATGCCGCTAAGTGATGTTGATAAAGATGGAATACCGGACTATCTTGATCTGGACAGTGATAATGATGGCATTGCTGATACTGCTGAAGGAAATGTAACGGGTCTTGATACCGATGGCGATGGCATTGACAACCGTTTTGATATTGATGAAACCTTTGGCCAGGATGTGAATGGTGACGGTATTGATGATGCCATTAATCTACCAGATACCGATGGTGATAGTACCTTTGATCTACATGATCTGGATTCAGATAATGACAGTTTGTTTGACGTGATTGAGTCGGGCGGTGCAGATGCGAATCAAGATGGTATAGCCGACATGCCTGTTCTGTTAGTCACTCAGCCGATAGATGCTGATAATGACGGAACTGCTGACTTTAGAGATATTGATAGTAATGGTGATGGGGTTAATGATATTGAGACAACGCCTGCATCAGTGTTAGATAAAGATAAGGATGGTCAGATTGACAGCACAGGCGATACCGATGGTGATGGCATTGATAACAGTATTGATGAAGAACCCACACAGCATGGCTCAGTTAAAGACAGAGATAATGATGGTGTTCCCGGTCTGGTGGATAAAGATCAGGATGGTGATGGTATTTCCGATGCGGTTGAAGGCACCACTGATTCAGATGGTGATAGCCTGCCAGACTTTTTAGACCTGGATAGTGACAACGACGGATTGCCAGACGCATTTGAAACTGATCGTCCTGCAGCTAAAGGAAGTGACGCAGACAGCGATGGTATTGATGACGCTTACGATGTTGACTTAACCGGAGGCGCTGACACTAACCAGGATGGTGTTGATGACGCCTTTGCCGAAGCTGACACTGATGGCGATGGTACGCCGGATTACCTGGATACTGACGCTGATAATGATGGTATTAGCGATAGCATTGAGCAAATTTCAGTTTTGCTCAGTGGCGCAGATGATGATAATGACAACATTGATAATGCCATTGACGTTGATGTCACTGGCGGAATCGATCTTAACAACGATGGGATAGACGATAGTATGATTAGTAAAGTAGACACTGACGGGGATGGTATTTTGAACTTCAGAGATGCTGATAGTGATAATGATGGAATCCGTGACGGTGATGAAAATGGTGACTTTAATGGTGATGGTGTGAATGACCGTTTACAAAAAGATGGTGGTGTTGAAACCGGCATTAATGGCGCCGGTTCTTCTGGTGGAATATTCCTGATGCTAGTTGCTGCGGCGGCGTTTATTGGTCGCTTCAGACGAAACGCTGCATTGTCTGTAGTAGTAGCCACGCTATTGTCGAGTGGTGTGCAGGCGGAAGAAAATTGTCACTGGGAAAAAGCATTTGCTTCGTCAGACTGCTGGTATGTCGGTGGCGGAATGGGATATTCTCAATTAGAGCCAGAGCCTCGAGAGTCGAGCTGGGTCAACGAAGACAAAAATGATATCGCTTATAAACTTTTTGCTGGTTACCCCATTAAAAAACATTTTTTTGCTGAAGTCAGTTATGAAGATATGGGATCCGCAGTGATGCGCAATTTGAACCCGGCAATTACTGATAAGCTCAATGTTAGTTATAAAGCGTTTGGTACTAATGTGGGTTACTGGTTGCGAGAAAGAAACGCTGACTGGAATCTGTACGCTAAGGTTGGGGTTGCATTTTTGAACACTAGCACCGGAGAAACCGTAGAGCAGGACAATGGTACACAGCTGACTTTAGGTGCTGGTATTGAATGGAACTTTGCTGATAATTGGTTTGCCCGTCTGGATTTAACCGGGTATGACAAAGACGCCAGTGTTATCGGGATTAACATTGCCCATACTTTAGGTAACAGTCACCGTCGTCGTACAAAAACTCAGTCCAGAGCGAGCACTCAAGTGATTGAAAAAGAGCCTGTTAAAGTGACTCCTGTTGTTACGCCTGCAAAGCCAGAAAAAGTTAGCAATCCCGACATCGATGCTGATGGCGTGCTCAATGAAGTTGATGAATGTCCAGCAACACCAGCAGGAGCAAAAGTGAATTCGAAGGGGTGTCAATTATTAGAAACGGTAACGCTGAACCTTCAGTTTGATACCGGTTCATCATTAATTGATTCTGAGTTTATTAGTCAGATTAATAAAGTAGCGGCAGCCATTAAAACCTACAACAACGTGAAAGTGACAGTTGAAGGGCATACTGACTGGCAGGGTAAACAAGTTAATAATCAGCCATTGTCAGAATCAAGAGCCAAAGCGGTCGCAAAAATTCTGATGCAAAAAACCGGGCTGTCAAAGGAACATTTTGAAACAATCGGTTATGGAGAATTAAAACCTGTTGCAGACAATCGTACACCTGAAGGACGTTATAAAAATCGTCGCGTGGTGGTATTAATTTCGCAGAAATAACAGGGTGTAAATAAACCTGTATAATTTTCTGTAACTAGAAATGCCGGCTATTAAAAGCACCTGTTATTACAGGTGCTTTTTTTTGCGTGTTTTATTGGTGAAACACTGATAAATCATAAAATGTCTATTAGAAAATGAAACACCTTCGATTAAAAATAAGCCAGAGAAAACACAAGGACCGAAGGCAGGCTCTTCAGGTTTATTATCTTAATAGCGCAAGGATTGATTTAACAGTTTAAATATTTATTGCAAATATCAATGATTCGCATTAATATCTCGTGAGTTGGTTTTTATTCTCTTCAGGATTTGAGAAATGTATTCTTTTATTTGTTCTGTCTTTAATTTGTTACGATCGGCTATTAGTCTGACTACTGTTAATTTCCGCTTTTTTGCGAACTTTCTTATTAAATTACTTCTAGTAACAGGGCTGTTCAATTCGAACCTTTCAATCGCTAGTGAGAAAAATATAAACTCAGCTGTTCAGGAAAAGTCATCGGAACAGCCCGCTAAAAGTGATGAAGAAAATGAAAATACAATCGTTATTTTTGGATCTTATACAGTGGACTCCAGCAATAATGCGACTGGATTGAACATGTCGCCGCGAGAAACACCGCAGTCTATGACGGTTATTACTCGCCAGCAAATTGATGACCGAGCCCTTAGCAGCGTTGCTCAGGTTCTTGAACAAACAGCAGGCATTAATTTGAACCAGGCTGAAACCGATCGTGTTTTTCCGACCGCACGCGGTTTCAACATAACCAATGTTCAGCTAGATGGCGCACTGGTTGGGGGAGCAGCTGCTTCTGTTGAGAGTGATTTTTTAGGTGACTCTTTCATTTATGAAAGAGTAGAAATAATTCGTGGAGCAGCAGGCATGCTTGTTGGTGCAGGCAATCCTTCTGCTGCGATAAATCTGGTTAGAAAACGTCCAACGGATGATTTTACAGCGTCTGTCGCTGTAAAGTTCGGACGTTGGGATCTGGCAAGAACCGAGGCTGATGTTTCTGGAGCATTAGGCTTTGATGGGAAGTTACGTGGTCGTTTGATTGGTGCTTACCAGGAAAATAGTTCTTATATTGATTTTCTTGAGCAGGAAAAAGAGACTTTGTATGGCGTGTTAGAGGTGGATATTAGCAACAGTACTTTACTAACATTCGGTATTGATTATCAGAAAAATCATAGTGATGGTATTACTTACGGTGAGCCTGTTCCTATGTTCTACAGTGACGGAGAGAGAACGAATCTGCCTCGATCAACAACCACAGGTACAGATTGGACTTATCGAAATAGAGACAGAAGTATTAGTTTTGCCACGTTAACTCACGAATTTGAAAATGAATGGGTAGCAATACTATCAACTAGTTTTCTTTCCGGAAAATATGATGATGAGCGAGTGTATGTTAAAGGGTTTATTGACAAAGTTAGTGGTGAAGGTTTAACCGCATATCCCGGAAAAAGTGCTGGTGATCGAAGCCAGAAAGGAATGGAATTTCAACTAACAGGACCATTTGATTTATTAGGTCGTCAACATGATTTAGTTGTTGGCTGGAATAATAGCTATGAAAAAAATCTTCGTAAAAGCTGGAACGCTCTCAGCCGACCTGAAACGGGCAACTTCTTTAACTGGAATTATCCTGATCCTGATTTTGAATCCACAGTAAGTCGAAACTGGGGATATAAAACCAAGCAGTCTGGTTTGTATTTAAGTAGCCGTTTTAATGTAACCGATCCCTTAAAAGTCATTGTTGGTGCAAGAAACAGCTCCTGGAAATCGGAAAGCTGGAAAAATGAAATGATGATAAAGGATGAGTCCGATAGCGGCATTATTACGCCTTATTTAGGAGTAATCTATGATATTAATGACAACTTCTCTTTATATGGTAGCTACACAGATATCTTCGACTTACAGTTTGCACGTGATAAAAATGATGAACTTCTGGATCCAGTAAAAGGAACAAATTCTGAAATTGGCGTTAAAGGTGAGTTCTTTAACAAACGACTCAATACAAGTTTTGCTGTGTTTGAAGTTGAACAGGTTAATCTTGCAGTGCCCGATGTAGAAATTATGGTTGATGGGGATTTAGAGCAGCGCTATAAAGCCGAAAAAGGTGTAACAACGAAGGGATATGAATTTGAAATGTCCGGTAATTTATTCCCCGGGCTACAGATGTACACAGGTTACACTCACCGAAAAGCAAAAAATAATGAGGGTGAAGAAGTAACACGTCATGCGCCTCGAGATACCTTCCGATTGTCTGGCGCTTACGATATGTCAAATCAGGTTGACGGTTTATCTGTAGGAGGTGGGTTGCGTTGGCAGAGTAAAATTTATCCTAGAAATAACAAAACGGTTGGACCTGATGGAAATCCCGCAACACAAGACAACTATTGGTTAGCTGATTTTTTCATGCGCTATCATGTGACTTCTCAATTATCAGCGACCCTTAATATAGACAATCTTTTTGACGAAACTTATTACTCAAGTGTTGGTCAATATGTTTTTGGTTACTATGGACAACCAAGGAACATAATAGTTAGTGCAAAATGGACCTTTTAAATAGTTTTTTTTGTATTTTTAATTGCTTTAAATTACAAGAAAGAGTACTGAAAATTATCTGTATTGATAAGCATCTGTAATTGCAGGTGCTTATTATTTGTGTTTTTATGGCGACTAAAAAGCTTGTGCATTCTTATCTCTTTGTTATTGAGTGTAAAACGCGTTAGTGTTTTCTTTAATTTACGCGTACTTAAATTGACAGTGAATCATGTTTCAATTTAATTTCAATAGTGCGTCCAATCAATAATTATTGGCCTTTTTAAAAAATAGCTTGCCGTTATTGGGCATTGTAACTAGAGATAATATTAGTTTTATTTTTCAAATGTTTTGATTTTTCCTGATAAATTAGTATATTGGGCAGACTTCATCAGGTTAGGAAGTAATAACTTTAATCGAAAACCATGCTGTCGGACATTGGTTTCAGGTAGGAGTGACTGTCAGTATTTTTTACCTGTTGGTTGTAAACGTTCGGTAAATATCAAGGAATAAGGAGAGCGAAGATGGCAAAAAAGAAAAGTAAAAAAGATTTAGCAAAATTGATCAAAGCT
>JADGFG010000143.1 GCA_016743995.1 Kangiellaceae bacterium
CAATTTAACCCAGATATCGAATTATTTGCTGTCGGAATCAGTACAGCCAGACAAATTACCCTGGCCAGTGGACGAGAAGCCTGTTTTCCAGAGAATACAAATAGTGAACACTTGCTTAGCCTGTCAGCACTACAGAATATCAAATCTCAAAACTGGCTAATCATTAAAGGAAGCGGTGGCCGAAAACTAATTTATGATACGCTATGTGAGCGCGGCGCTACGGTCACCGAGCTAGATGTTTATCAGCGAAAACTCCCTGATTTTACCACTCAACAACTTGTCAGCCAGACCTGTAATGCACAGACAGTCTGGCTAATCACCAGTGCAGAAGCATTGACTAATTTGTATCGAATTGCAGGGTTAGCAGAAAACCGCAACCACGCTACCAAAATTATTGTCAGTAGTGATAGACTGGCAACCTTGGCAACACGCAAAGGATTCAGAATTGTCGCGCAAGCAACAAATGCGTCTGATTCCGAGTTAGTAGACTGTGTGACAAATTTTCTTTTAAATCAGGAATAAGGCTGCATGAGCGACGACAAAAAAAACGCGAATGAATCAAAAGGCGCAAAACCCTTAAAAAACAATCGAAAATCTGGCTCTGACAAGCCCAGCCGTTCTGCAAAACAGTCTGATACGGATACCCCTGCAAAATCAGATAAAAAGGCAGCTAAAACAAAACCTGACAATAAGAAGACCCACAGTCAAAAGTCATCCCCGTCCACAATAGTCCTGAGCACCCAGTCCGGCGCCTCAGATAAGAGCGCTTCTGATAAGAACGCACCTGATAAAAGTGCACCTGATAAGCCTGTTTCGGGTGATAAAGCTGTCAGCCAGAATAAAGCAGGCAACAAACAGGCTGATACAAACCAGCCCGCCAAAAACAAGCGGGCCAAAACAGAAAGCACAACAAAAGCCGAAACCAAAAGCAAAGAAACAACCACTGGCAACTTGTTCAACGCCAGGCCGGCTCCCAGACTGAACACGGGCAAAAAAAGCCGAAAGCTCAACTGGTTACCTGTTATGGCTATCTGCCTGGCCATCATCACATTAATTGCAGTAATATGGACAACTTATTACCAGAATGAAATGCAACAAGGCTGGGGAGCACTGCAAACTAGCCTGGATCAACAATGGAACGAGCAAAAACAGCAAACCGAATCAACCAGTAACAAAGCAGAAAACAGCCTGCAGAATGCGCGTAACAATCAGAATGCCATCAATCAACAGCAGCAGCTTATCCAGCAACTACAGCAAACACTGACTGGCATGCAGGCACGAATAAGAGAACTGTCTGGCAGACAGCAACAGGACTGGATGCTGGCGGAAGCGGAATACCTGATCGGGCTTGCCGAATACAAAGTCTTGCTGGAAAAAGATAAAAATACAGCCATTGCCTTACTTAAAACCGCTGACGAAAAAGTGCTGGCCATCGGTGATAATACGCTCATTCAACTCCGTAAGGCAATTGCTCAGGATATTTCCAACTTGCAACTGGTTGTCGCACCAGATATCAATGGAATAGCGGCTCAGATTGATGCGGTGATCCAGCAAATTCCACAACTCAATATTATTGCCTATGAGTTGCTCGTTAAAGCTGCTCGCAGGGAAAGCCAGCGAGAGCAATCATCCTCTGAAAATACCGATTATTCATGGGATAAATTTTATAATCGCTTTTTGCAGGATTTTGTCATTATTAAAGATCATAGCCAACCGGTAAAACCCTTAATGACACCGGAGCAGCGGAGCAACCTGAATGCCAATATTCAACTGGCACTGCAACAGGCACAGATTGGATTAATGAGAGCACAACAGCCCATTTATGACAGAAATCTTGATAATGCGGCCAAGTGGATAAAAGAGTTCTATAAAAACGACGACACTTCACAGGCAATCATCAAACAGCTTAAAACCATACGCCAGGTCCGGGTTAATATCGATATGCCTGAGCAACTTTCTGCCAAAAAACAGATTCAACAAATTAATCAGCAGCGACTGTATCAGTGGCTGGAAAAATCAAACACCGGAAAAACCCCGATCAATAACCTGCCATTACCGGAGAAAAAATAATGAAGTGGAAAATCACCCTTCTTATTGCCCTGGTTATTGGTGGTCTGGCAGGCTCATGGATAAAAAATCTGCCGGGGTTTGTCATTATTGCCATCGACAAAACCACCTATGAAATGCGGCTGTGGATTGCAATTTGTCTCATTCTACTAATCATGAGCAGTGTTATCATGTTACTGATGTTAGTTCACTCTTTGATAGCAAATGCCAGAAAAGTTAAAGGCTGGCATGGTGAACGTCACTGGAAAAAAACTCAAAAACGTTCTATTCAGGGTATGCTGGCCTTCACTGAAGGTCGCTGGAAAGCTTCAGAAGACGCAATGGTGAAAGCCGCTCAAACTTCAGATACCAAACTGATAAACTATCTGATTGCCGCCCAGGCAGCGCAACAACAGAGAGCTGAAGTTCGCCGCGACACTTACCTGAGGCTGGCACATGAAGCAGAACCCAAAGCAAAAACCGCAATTGGCCTCACCCAGGCCAGGCTTCAGATTTTGCATAGGCAATATGAGCAGGCACTGGCCAGCCTGAATGAACTCAGACAGGAAAATCCAAACCATCCTTTTGTGTTAAAACTACTCTGTAATCTGTTTGAAACGCTTCAAGACTGGACACAACTCGAAGCCTTATTGCCAACAATAAAAAAACACCATGTGCTGGAAGCCGAAGAATTGACCAGACTGGAAGAAAAAACCATTGGCGGTATTTTAAAATCAAAATACAATGAAGGTAATATTGAAGCTCTCAACGATCACTGGCTAAAACTACCTGCGGCATTGAGAAAATCAAAGAATAATATCCTCAGCTATGTTCGTCTGATTATTGAATTTGAACAATACGAAGAGGCCGAAGCATTACTCCGACCTTTAATTAAAAAGCAAGTTGATGCCGAAGTTCTCAAATTTTATGGCCGAGTGAGAAGCACCACACCAGAAAAACAGTTTGATTTTCTGGATAGCTGGTATCAGTCAAATCCCGGAGCACCAAGAGAAGTCTTTTTAACCCTGGGAAAAATTGCCTGGCATGCAAAATACTGGGGAAAAGCACGTCATTTTCTGGAGCTTGCCCTACAACAAAAACCCACCGCCGAAGTCTATCTGTATATGGCAAGATCACTGGAAGAACTTAACGATACTGAACACGCTTCCACAGTTTATCAACAAGGTTTAGAGTTTATCGCCCGGCCCAAACGTTCCCGTGACGAGCTCACCCTGCCAGAAGGCAGTGATGATCTGGTTACCTCTGATCTTCTGCCCAGGTTTCAGAAACTGGGTCAGTAATTGTCTACCAGCAAACAACCAGTCATTGAGATCCAGCAAATAATCCCCATATCAGATAATCAGAATAGACACACCAAATTTCATTCAGAATCAACGGTAACAATCAATCAGCGATTCTGAATGAAATAACATGACATATTTCCCAGGGAGTTAACACAACACAGTGGATCATCAATTGAATGTTATCTATAACAAACACTACAATATCAGTCTTGGTTTATTAAACTATCTTCATCCGTTTGATGGCACCAAATTCAGAAGCATTTATCAAAGCCTTAAATCTAACAATAAACTCAATTTTATCGAACCTGCTGGCGCAGTAGAAATGGAAGTCATCGATAACTTTCTTACAAGTATGATGCAGCGCCGAGTAAGAAATAGAAATAGTATTTTTCAAGCTCTGGAAGTCCCCCGCATACCATTCATCAGTTACTCTTTTCTCGACAGAAAAATATTGTCTCCCATGCGATGGGGTGTTGCAGGCACAATTCTTGGTGCAACCAGTGCATTGGCTGACGGCGGCGTATACTGGAACCTGTCTGGTGGTTACCACCATGCCATGCAACAGAATATGGAAGGTTTCTGTATTTATAATGATATTGGAATTTGTTATCAGCAGCTCATTCAAAAAGGGTTGTTAACCGCAAATGACAAAATACTGATTATTGATACTGATGCCCATCATGGTAATGGAAATGCCTATACGTTTATGGACAATAAACAGGTTACTCTGCTCGATGTTTACAACGCAGGCATTTACCCTACTTCTGGCTATACACGTGACCGAGTTGACATTGGCGTTCCGCTTCATCCTGGTACCGATGGAGAAAACTATTTACAGCAATACCATAATGCGTTGCAAAAACTGGGTAATGATTATCGCCTGGCGTTTGTGGTCGCGGGAACTGACACGCTTATCAGCGACAAACTTGGTGGACTATGTTTAACCATTGAAGAGGTTGCTCAACGCGAAAAAATGACGCTGAATGCTCTCAATCAACATGGTATTCCGACGGTGATGCTGGGCGGTGGTGGCTACTCAAAAGAAAGCGCCAGCAGTGTGGCTCGTGCAATTTCTGCCTGTGCAGAATAGCTCTCTGTAGTTTAATCGTTGTATTCATTTTTTTTCGCACACTCTCCTTGAAAAGAAAAATTATTTTATTTTCCCATCCCATTTTAGCTGATTAAAACGGGTAGTTTCATCAACTACAAAAATGGACAGTATTTTAATATTTTCTTCTGAAATTTTATAAACATATCGAGTGATATAATCATAAATTTCATGACTATCTTTACCGATAAAAAAGCATTTTATAGATACCAGTGTAAGACCGTCTGATGAAGAGACTCCAGAGTTAATACGCCTTAATGATTAACTCTCTAATAATCATGGGCTCCTGACTAAACAAAGAATGTATTCTTTTACAGATTAGTTCTTGCGATTCAACATTAACTATCGTCTAATTGATATTCAGTGCTCAACGATGCCTTATGCCATGCCAGTATAATGCTTTAATCTTATGAATTAATATCCTGCTGGATATACATTAAGTATTGTATGAGACAAATTAATGGACACAAAGTGAATTTATCTAAGGGGAAGAATAATGAAAAAAATTATATTGATAGCAGGACTACTATTTTCCAGCTCGGCTTTCGCTGACTGGCATACTGGGAAAATCAACATGATTGCAATTGGTTATGATGGAAAAACTATATCTGTCGGGCAAGAAGGTTTTACGAGAACAAACTGTACTTGCTATACAGCATGGCCCGGAAGATACTGTCTTGATCGAACAAGAGAATCTTTTAAAGAAGAATACTCTCTTTTATTGTCTGCAAAAGCTCAAAATAAGCCAGTTTCAATTAATATTGATGAAGCAAGCTGCATAGTCACCGCCATCTATGAGTAATGAATCATAACTCATACTCGTTTTGAACGACTACCAACAGCTAAACAATGATTGTTCCGCAAACTGTCTATCGACAAGTTGCGGAATTTCCGGGACTACTCAACCCAGATATTTTTGATTTTAAAGTAACCTCCGTCTGACTGGCACTCCCCCTCAAACCAGACAGCTTTATTGGCCATTTTTGCTGATAAAGCAACACTGAGCATCGCCTGCATGTCCGAAATCTCTGTTGGGACGAGGTAAGCATAGTTAGCATTTTTACACTCAGGGGTCCCCCAGGTACCTGCAGCTGCGGAGAAGTAATAAATCCCATCTCCACCATCAACTTTAATTTGTGAGATTTTTCCTTTGCCGGTTGTATGCGGAGCTACAGGCGTTGCTCCAAAGGCATTTTGAAATGTAATTAGTGATAAAAATAGTACTGTTAAAGTTTTCATAAATTCCCTGTTCCATCTATAAATTGGTTGATTTTGATGAGTGATAATTCTATATTAATATTGAAATGAATAAAACAACTCATTACAAGTCTGGTACACGGCCATTAATGAAATTGCAGATTATTTTATCCTTATGTCCCAACAATATTATCAACAGAGATTGGCTGGTTGGATTGTGTGATTTATTCCAAAGGGCGACTGTCTCTGGTTGATTCTCCCGATAAATGAGTAACTACGCCAACGATTTTCTAGACGCTCACAACTAACTATTAAATATTAAGCGCACAGAATAGTACGCCGACTATCTATCGATGATATTTTTACTGAAAAAATATAGCTCAAGCAACGAGCTTCATGGTGACTATACCATCATCTATCACAAAGAAGAACTTCCCGCCGAGCGTAGAAATGAACATCGATTTTTTTACATTGAGCGTCACTTTGGAATACTTTTAATAACGGATGTCCCCCGAAACTACTTGAGCAAAAGATTACAGAGTCATTTTGGTGAAAAATCAATCGGTGCGTCTTTTCAATGGGATGCGGTATTTGCCGATGGCGATCTCTATAAATCAGGCCGTACCGGACAAGGGCTTTATGTTTCTTCTGAAACCGACACCGTTATTGTATGGTTTTCTTCAGCCTAAAAAGCGGAACTATGAATTCATAGTTATGCCAGAAACATTGTAAAGCAGTTATACAGGTAGAACTCCAATTGATATTCAACCAGACTGTTAGAGGTGTTCTAGCAGTCCGGTTGAATATACGTTCAGAGAAATCAGCGGAATATTTTGGTATTGACCGCTTGCTTTGGTATGTTTTGAATGGTGGGTACCTCAGAAAATTATGATTGTTCCCAAATTTGATTAACGGCTAAGAAAAAATGGCTTTATTTTGTTTTGTTGATTTCATTATCAATAACACTGTTTAATAACTTTACTTTTTTCGCCATGCGTTGAGAGTCGCTCATAGCTTCTTTTTTTACTTGCTTAATCTTATTTTTAATATTGTCATGTACCTTTCTATTGTTATTTGTTGACTGCATTTTTTTCAATCTCCTTTAAAATTCGTTTCTTATCCATTTCGTTGTCAGGGCTTAAAATAACGCCATCAAAATCTTCGTCATTGGACTCGTTTACTTTAATAATGTCTTCTCCAAGGCCATCAGGGCATTGGTTTTGTTTTATCATTGCCTTTTTTGCCGCTTCTATTTTTTTGCGGATTTCGTCTCTATTAAATTCTGTTTCGCTCATAATAGCCTCGTTACTCAATGTGTGACTTTTCCTAAGTGGTTCTCATAGGGAGTATAACCTTCCATACGATATAATCTTTGCCCTGGTTCCCATGCGCCTGCGTGGAAACCCATACCTTACTTATCCGTCACTCTGCCGCATGCATTAACCCTGTTTCCTTTATTTTTGCCGATTGGCTACCTGGTGGTGATTTGTTTAGCTATGTATCTGGTTTGAATAGAAACCTTTGAGCCAACACTGTGAATATTGAACTCAGTAAAAATGCGAGTAATACGTAAGTGAAAATATATGGTGCGTTATCCATACGTTGCGACTCTTCAATAAAGGGAAATGCTAACTTTTTGTAAGCGAGTAAAAAGATGCCAAAATTGACGCAAAATACGAGCAGAATAAGCGCGGTAGATATGAGTATTTGTTTCATTTAATTTCTCAAAACCATGTTTTCCAGGTTTGTTGATAGTCTCTTTTAGCTAGCTTTTCTCAGGAATTAATCTGGATAGTGGTAAACCGATTTCTTTTTTCGAATTTTTTGTATTCATCCGTAACATGAGAAAGAAGCACACCTAAAGACATTACATATTTTTCGTGGTCTTCAATATTTCTTAATGTTTCATTATCTAATAATGTCTGATCAAACTTTATTGCGTCAAGAGTGGCTTGTATGGCCACTGGAGCCATATTATTACTCATATTCATTATGTATTCTCTCTAACTGGTATTATCGCTAATTGAACCCTGGCCGAATAATGGACTGTTCTCAATTAAAGATAATTCTTATTTTTGAAGCGTTACTCTGGTGGCCTGGTTCCCATGCTCCAGCGTGGGAATCCGTACCTCACTCAACCATCAGTCCCGTATGCTTTACCACATAGGAGTCGGGGCGAGAAGATGCGCCTTCTATATTTGTAGCGCGTTTTAAAATCTTTAAACCAGAATCTTTTTATCAAAAAAACACTCTATTATCTCGCTCAATTATATTTCTAATTAGAAGTAAGGTGGTTGTTATAAACATGTGGGAGAAGGGCGGGTTTTGTTTAGGATATGTTTTGTTGGTAGACTGTCTAGTGATAACTATTAGCAATTGTCGATATAGTCTAACCAGTGCCGACCTGAAAATTAAACGGATATGTCGTTAATAAAACTATTACTTACAATCACGCTATTTGCTTATTCAATGCACCATTCGGTCAATGCAAAAATCCGCTACGGCATTATAGATGTCGATGGCAACTGGGTGATAAATGCAAAATATAACAAGATTAAAGAATCGGGGATTAAAAATCTCTGGTGGTTTAAAGAATCCGACAAAGGTCTGTGGGGCGCCATAGATAGTACAGGTAAACGACTACTCAAACCGTCACTGGCTAAAGTTAGCAAATATGCAGGGAACTTTGTCTGGGTAACTCACCCTGGAAAAGGCTGGTTCAAATTAGACAAAAAACTAAAGAAAGCATCCGGTTATTTATTAGATAACAAATACTCAACCTATGTTTATTCTCAGCACAATCTTGTCGAAGCAAGCTATAAAAATGAAGACAAAATTACGCAGAGCGGCCTTCTTGACCTCAATGGTAACTGGCTGGTAGAACCTGAGTATCACCAGATTGTACTGCCTGACTCTAAAGGCGAGCCCATCTGGTTAATTACAAAAGCACACCAGGGATTTGCACCGCCGATAGAAGCAATGATTGTACCAATTGACAGACCAACAAACAAAGGTATCACAATGAAACTGGGATGGTCACCCAGCGGATTTCGCGAAGGCCTGGCATCAGCAATGAACAGAGCAGGTATTTTTTCTAAAGCTTCATGGGGTTTCGTTGATCACAACGGACAATGGGCAATTTCTCCAAAGTTTATCAAGGTTTCCAGCTTTTATGGTGGTAAGGCAGTGGTACAGGTCAAAAACAAAAAGGCTGGCTATGGGGTTATCAACAAAAAAGGAAAATGGGTAATCAAACCAGAATATAGCGCACTCTCGCATCTGGATGAAGATCGCTTTTTTGCCCTTAAGTTAAACGGCAATAGAGTAATGATTGATGACAAGGGTGTTGAAATTAGCGCTGAGATCTATGGTGGCATATCCACTCATGAAATTGGCGCAGCGTTTAAAGAAGGCCTGGTTCCCGTGGGATATTACAACAAAGATATAAGTGGCTATATGGATAGACAGGGAAAAATTATTTTTACTGCGAAATACAGCGCAGGCAACGAGTTTCATGGTGACTACGCTATCATCTATCACAAAGAAGATAAACCCGCCGCAGAAGGAAAATATGGATTAATAAAACGTGACGGGAAAATACAAATTGCGCCCAGATATGATTCGCTATTACACGCTCGATACACTCCCGGACTTTATATTGCCAGAGTGAATGCGCCGTAATTGTTCATCTCCTCAAAATCATCTACTCAGGAACACCCAGCTGGGATAAAATTGCAAAAACTCCCCTGGTCACCAAAAAATATTTCTCTGCGGTCAGAAAACAGGCTCGTATCGACACTTATGGTTTCGACTATATGAGCAAAAGATTACAGAGTCATTTTGGTGAAAAATCAATCGGTGCGTCTTTTCAATGGGATGCGGTATTCGCCGATGGCGCTCTCTATAAATCAGGCCGTACCGGACAAGGACTTTATGTTTCTCCTGAAACAGACACTGTCATTGTATGGTTTTCTTCAGCCTATAAAGCGGAACTATGGATTCACAGTTATGCCAGAAATATTGTAAAACAGTTATACAGGTAGAACTCCAATTGATACTCAAGCAGACTGTTAGAGCTACTCTAGCAGTCTGCTTGCATACGCGTTTATAAAAATCAGCGGAATATTTTTGTATTGACCGCATACGCTGGTATGTTTTGAATGGTGGGTACCTCAGAAAATTATAGTTGTTCCCAGAATTTTCTTGCGTTAACCCAGATCTCTTTGTTTTGCAGGTTGGCTACCTGGTGGTGATTTGTTTAGCTATGTATTTGACTTGAGTAGAAACTTTTGAGCCAACACTGTAAATATTGAACTCAGTAGAAATGCGAGTAATACGTAAGTAAAAATATACGGTGCGTTATCCATACGTTGCGACTCTTCAATAAAGGGAAATGCTAACTTTTTGTAAGCAAATAAAAAGATACCAAAATTGGCGCAAAATACGAGCAGAATAAGTGCGGTAGAAATGAGTATTTGTTTCATTTAATTTCCCAAAACCATATTTCTTTAGATTTATTAAGATCCGATACAGTACCAAAAAACTCATATATTGCTCGCATTACCATACCACTACTGGTGATTTCATCCTCGTTCCATAGATCGATATGATCGCCACTTCTGTTTTCAAAAGACTCTTTACCACGTTGCCAGTAGTCTTTAAAAAAAATAATTCCTGTTTTACCATCTAGTTTAGTTTGAAATGTCCCAGGATGTATTTTTTGCTTTGGCGTAAATCCTGGAGGTAGACGTTTATCTAATTCAACCGCTAGTTCTTCGGCTAATAAAATGTGTTTCTTACCGGAATGCGACCAGCAACGATTAGCTTTTAGAGATCCTATGTCTACCCCAGATTTAATCAAGCAATCACTTAACATAATTGCACAATAGTCGCTAAATGGTTTACTGCTGGTCGGTTGTTTGTTAAAGCACGTTTTTTTTAATTTATCCTTGTCAGGAAAGTTTTTCCATAATGTTTCAAACTTCATAATTCAAATTCCTTTAAAAGTTACCTGCTGATTAATGAGCGGCGCAGCAGCGTGTTCTATTCAGTAAGTTATAAATGATAGACTTATTGTTGAGCTATAATAAGTAAACACCACTAGTTTATAGGTGTCTGCTTATTTTGCAAGCACAATCACACGAGCTGGATAACTGGTCACTATTACAAATTTAATATTAAAACTTCCTTATCTAAATAAGCCTGATATGTGTGTTGACGTGGGAATAAGAAAGCACATCTCATATTTATAGCGCGTTTAAAAATTATTGAACCAGTATATTTTTGTTGGAAAACCATTCTATTATCTCGCGTGATTATATTTTCAATTAAAAGTAATAAGCTTTGTGTAAACGGGTGGGAGAAGGACTGGTTTTGTTTTAGGTATGTTTTGTTGGTTGACTGTCTGATGGTGATTTAGGCGAGCGTCAGGTTTGTGAATTCAGCTACCTATAGTAGCGATAACCGATACCAGAAAAGTTTATAGTTCGAACATTTCGGATTTGATATATGATTTTCCTATTGGTGATTCTGCAAGGTCGAACTCTGGTATGGAAAGAATAAATAAAATCGTAATTCTTATTTGTAATTTTTTGGGTTATCTCGCTTTATGTAGTGGTGGATACTTCGTATGGATGTATGCAATTTCAGAAGAACATCCTCTCCGACATGAGTTAGGAATAGGTTTAGGGATTTCAATTTTGTATGGCTCGTTTCCTGCACTATTAAGTTTGGGTTTGTCTTTTTGGAAGAAAAGAACGTTACCAAAGTGGTTGCTCAATTTATCGATAGCAATATTGCCATTCTACGTTTTACTTTGTGTAATTTATTCGGCAATATAAACTTAATAAATTTTTCACCAGACAGTCAGCCCAATTAGAAAAACTAGCACAAATTAACGAGCCAATTTTTGTTGGTAGTATTATTAAGCAGACTGTCTGGTGATAATTATGAGCATAACTTTTAAAGTAATTTTTCTAGAGGAATACCTGCTTCACTCTCAATGTTTT
>JADGFG010000144.1 GCA_016743995.1 Kangiellaceae bacterium
TTCTGGTTGTAATACCACCTGGCGCTCAGGGATTCTCAAACATTACTTTCAGAATCAATGTACTACCTTAAAGTAATAACAGAGACTTGCTAAAACAAAAATGAGGAGCTATTGCTCCTCATTTTTTTATTCAAATTTGAAAAAATTAATAAGCATCAATATGACGGTGTTTCTCGCTATACTGGATGGCTTCCGGCATCAGATAATCACGATATAAATAACGGTATAATGTCCGCGCTTTTGCCATTTTGACTTCTTTCTCAGGTTTATACTCGCTACGCTGAACTTGTAACCATTTGGCAAACTCAGGCTGATGTTTTGTTGCAAGCTTGCTCAACAAAGATTTATAAGATGAAAAATCATTTTCCTTAAGGTGCTTTGCTAATAGTTGATAGTTTTTTCTATCAAAATCGGCCAGGTAACGTACCGAAAAATAAGACCAACGATAAGTTCTTTCCTGCCCATCACTGTATTTTGTTGAAAAAATAGTTTGTAGATCTGGCCAGTCCTTACTTTCAGTTTCACTTAACAACTTGAGCGCTTTAGGATTGTCATTTTTTTGTGAAATATATTCAGCCATTCCTTCTGACCACCAGACCAGACTATCCGGAAAATGACCATATGCGCCATACTTGACATAACGTCCATCCAGATAATGAACATACTCATGATTTAAATTCCAGACACTAAAATCTGGCCGCTTCCAATAAGCCTCATAAGAATAAAAGGTCGCCTGGTTTCCCTTTTTCTCGGGCTTTCCTTCAATATACATACCACCGTTATTAGTTCCAATATTAAACAACAGCTGACCGTGTCGATTATATTGACTATAGTTATTGAAAATAATAACACGTAGCGAAGTATTCAAATCATCAGCTGTAGGTTGATGCTGAGTATTCAATAATTCATGAAAGAAAGTTTCCTGAGATGTTAGTTTATCACAAGATGTTTTCAGCTCACTTTCTGACATTTGACTGGCACGAATAAACAATGAATCTGAACACTGATGGTTAACAGGCAAAGCAACATCAATAGGCTCAATAACGCATCGACCTTTAAACTCGTCATTACAATTATCGGTATCACGATAAGAGTTAACCAGATAGCGATTTGAAAAAATAAATTTTCTATCTTTAGCAGATAAAAAGTCAGCATTATCTACCAGCTTCATAACGGCCTTATCAATCGCTTCAGCTTCTTTTTCTTCACTGATCACATGAAGATAAGCTGTCACCCAGATGGCATGTTCGAACAGCCAGTCATTTTTAACTCTTGAATGAGAAAAATCTAGTAAGGCATCAACCAGTTGGCTATCATTAACCAGAGACTTCTTCATCTCTTCATTACGGCGAGCTTCATAGGCAAGAAACGCAATGGTTCTTACAGATTCCCATGCGGTAAATTTCTGCTGTTCACTCATTTTATCGATGTCGACGACATTAAACTGTTTTAGAATTTTTATTAAATTTGTTCGATGTTCAGCAACCATTGAGTGCATTGACTTGTCGATATAAAATAAATATAAAGTTACCAGATAGCCTTCCTGCAGGCGCAGTGCACTTTCTTCATTTTTATAAAACTCAGGTAAGTTTGAAAGGTTAAGCAAGACCTGGTTTAATTGTCCTTTCTGTTTTTCATTGAGTTCAAGCTCTGAAGAAAAATAATAGTAACTTCTTAAATAGCTTAATAACTGTGTAATTTCCGCTACATTATGCTGCTTTGCTATATTTGCACTATCGGTCTGACTTAACAGTGTTTCAAATACCGCATCAATTCGACCTTCATCATTGTGGCCAAAATCCAGACTCCAGTGCTCATTGCTGGCCGTTAGAATCTGTTCAATCATTTGCTCTCTGGTCAATGTATCGGCTTTATCAGAAGCACTGCGTTCTGATAAGCCAGCCTGTCGACTGTCAGAATGTGTACACCCCACAATTGTGGATAAAGAACCAACCAATATTGAAACGATTGCCAACTGACGATAAACAGGGTGTTTTTTTAATCGCATACTTCTCTCTGATTTAAGTTACATTGCATACAATCATATATTGAGTAGGATAAATATCAACTATTAGATAGTTAAAAATTATGACTTGAGGAAGGAAAGGTAGTCAGGCAAGACTACCTTCGGTAGAAAAAAGAAGCTTCAATAAGAAGCTAACTCTATGAAAAATAATATTTTTTTATAAATGACATGATAAAAATCAATATTATTTAAACCTGTAATAGATTCGCCTGATGCAAAGTAACAACAAACCAGCAAGCATGACACCCCCTGTACTTCCCCCCATAGATGAAGAACTGTAATCAGTCACTGTGCCGCGACTGATCCCACCCAGTCCACCGGCGCGAACAGTCTGCTCTTCTCCGCTTTTCGCTTGTATAGCTTTCTCTTGTATAGCTTTCTGCTGAGCAACTTTTTGGGAACTCTGCTGTGCCCCCTGAATACTTTCATTCAGAAGCTGATTATTAACCGATGTCACAGATGAATCAACAGTATCAACATCTTCAAGTGTAATAATCCCACCAGTCAACGTGTTAGTTAGCTCATTGTAACTTGCATTTTTTATATCAATCTCAGACTTCAACTTCAACATTTGAAAGAATGCGTTTTGAGAAAGTGAATTTTCATCCTCGTCATATAATTCAGCAGCAGCTATATCGATAGTCACTCCCTGAACGGTAAATGTGCTCCCACTAAAGTGATCAACAATACCTCTCAACCGATACCCATTTTCATCAGGAACGCCAATATCACTGATTTCATCGGCAAAAAACTGACCATTACCATCAATAAAACCACGAACTTCCAATTGTCGATTTTCACTAAGCCCATTAAGCATCAATTCACTTTCATCTTCAGTTAAAGCCGTTAAATTGATCGATAAACCAAGCAGAGAAATCTTAGTCTGTGACAAATTAACTGGAGCAACCGGGGCTTCAATTCGAAAACGAACTTTCTGGTAATCAATTTCATAAGCAAGAAAAACACCACTGGCAATATCAATGGTGCCTTCAACTTCAACCAGCACTCCAACGGTTAAATCTTCCTGAGTACCATCGTCATATTCAGTTGATGATTGAAGCGTTATTACCTGACCATTGACGGCAACATGATTCGCATCGATTACGGAAGTTATAAACCCTTCTAACTCAAAGCTGATGACGCTGCCTTCAGGGTTAACTGGAATCTCCAGATAGCCATTAATACAACGAAAACCGGTGACAGTATTAATGAGGTCTCCAGAAGCAAAAGCTGCTTGTGGTGACGATAAAAACTCGACAAGCAAACCATTGGTAAGCGGTTGTGGGCAGGAATCGTTAATAACGCCATTTAAACTGACTCTCTGGCTACCAATAATGATTTCATCCCCATTAACCTGATTGATATGTCCTTGCATTTTCCATTGATTTAACGCAGTCGTACTTTTTATCTTTGTCGCAAGCAAAGAGTTATTAAAACTAACATAGCCACTAATTTCCAGGTTTTCTCCAACTTGAAACTGACCGTTAGTATTTTCCAATACGGTACTACTGGTTAACACCACACTATGTCCGAGCACTGTTAAAGGAGATACAGAAAGCACAACACCTTTGACTTGTGTTTCCAGTGCAATTTCAACAGCGGTTCCAGAAGTCAATTTAAAATCAGCGTCATCACCAATTTTTACATTACCAACCATTCCGACAGAATTTGAATTAAATTCAGCTTCGGAAACAAACTTTCCATCGATGGTTAATCGTGTATTGTCGTTGACCTTAAATACTCTGGAATGATTAAACGTAGCATCAGCATACGCTAGTGAGGACATTAAAAATGCCACAGTAAGCAGTAGATTTCTGGCCATTTTTGTTAACATAAAACACAACCTTAATATTATTTTCTGAAACTCATCGTTATCAATAGCTACTAACTGGCAGCTGGCTAATTGGCAACTCACTAATTTGCAACTAACATCGGTTGTTGCCGAGAGAGTAAATCGGGCTCAAAATATTTTTCTACCAGTTCAGACAAATCCAGAGCAATGTAGGGGTTGTAAGAATACTCTTCCAACACTTCCAGCCATGGATAAACCTCACTGTTCATCTCATTTAACATTGTCCTTAAGTACTTTTGCCTTTCTGGCTCATCAATAATCCAGTCCATAGTATTCAGGTTAGGAAAAAGTAATGTGGCTTCCGGGTTATTTCGTTTAATAGAAAGACAAGTACCCTTAGCCGTATAGTGTGAACCACCATTCTGAGGCCCCCACCATTTCAGCGATTGTTCATTCCGATTTCCGCTCAGCTCGAGTACTTTGGGTCGTAATATTAACGGATTCCGTTCTTCATCGACCACAATCCAGATTCGGTTATGTGAATTCTTACTCGTTTGATCCAGTAAAGTTCGGCATCTGGATATAATGTTAAGTGGCAATGTTCCAGACCAGTAAACAATGAGTTGCACAATGAGTCCTCATTTTAAAGTAGGATAAATTCTATAAGTGAGAACTAATGCACAAACCGTGCCTGTTTACGAAGAAGCAAGATTAAAGGGATACAGCGAAGAAGACCATCGTTTCTGGGGGATTTCACGCTTACACGTGGGGCATATAACCCACCTTTATCAGTCCTGAATAGCATTTGCAAAGAACAATAGTGCTCCAGAAATCGCCTTACAATATAAGCCCTGCTTACTTCAGTTTAAATTTTTGCATTCGATACCTCAGAGTATCTCGACTAATGCCTAACAATTTTGCTGCCTGAGTGGTGTTTCCACCGGTTTTTTCGATTGCCTGAATCACTAATGCTTTTTCAACATCATCCAGCTGTAGCCCCGTGTCAGGCAAAGTCAGGTACTTCTTTGTTGCCATCATATCCACTGGCAAACTTAAATGAATCACGTCAATCTGCTCCCCCTGACAAAATAACACAGCCTGCTCTATGCAGTTTTTCAGTTCTCGAATATTTCCTGGCCAGTTATGTGACTTTAACCTTTGTTTTGCTTCAACAGATAATGACAACCTGGGTCGATTATATTTTGTCGAAAAATCCTGAAGAAACTGATTCAAAATCAGATCAAAATCATTCTCTCGATCTTTCAACGGCGGTAAACTAATCGCAACAACTTTTAGTCGATAGAACAAATCGGCACGAAATTCTCCCTTTTCAACTTTTTCCTGTAAGTTCTGATGGGTTGCAGAAACAATTCGTACATTCACTTTCTTTTCTCGTACATCACCAAGTCGGCGAATAGTACTATCTTCTAAAACCTTTAATAACTTTGACTGAAGTTGAAGTGACAGATCACCAATTTCATCAATAAAAAGCGTCCCTCCATCAGCAGATTCAAACAAACCTTTACGCTGTTGACTGGCGCCAGTAAATGCACCTTTTTCATGACCAAATAATTCTGCTTCCAGCAGCTCAGAAGGAATAGCAGTACAGTTTATTTCTACAAAAGCTTCATCTTTACGCGGACCATCATAGTGAATCGCTTTAGCGACCAATTCTTTGCCCGTTCCAGTCTGTCCTAAAATGAGAACCGTTGGAGGTACCATGTCTACCTGCATTCGATCGTCAGCTTCAATAACATGCGCAATTCTATCTTTTACTTCTTTAACTGCCTTCGACTCACCAAGAATATCATTAATTTTGCTATTATTACCTGCCCGCTTATGGTGATAATCTCGGTAATTAGTCACTTTTTGATGCGTTGCCGCTTTCTCCAGAATAACTTTAAGCTCTTTTAAAACCAGAGGCTTGGTCAGGTAATCTAATGCACCGGCTTTCATCGCATTAACCGCTATCTGGGTATTGCCTTCACCGGTTATCATGATAATCTGAATATTATTATCTAATGACTTAATTTCATCGAGGACCGTTAAACCGTCCATGTCAGGTAAATTATAATCTAATACAACAACATCATAACTAAGCGATCTGACTTTATTCAAGCCTTCAGTGCCGTTGGTTGCGTAATCAACATTCATGCCGGATGGACTTAAAAAACGGCAGATATTTTTTGCCAGCTGCTCTTCATCTTCTATAACCAATACTGAAATCATTTATTTCATTCCGTCAATAATATTAAATTGAAAAGTAAAAACGGTACCTTTACCGGGCTTACTTTCAATCGTTATTTCACCGTGATGTCGCTCAACAATTTTTCGAACTAAGGACAAGCCTAATCCAACACCTTCGGCTTTGGTGGTATAAAAAGGTTCAAATATTCTTTCCTGCTCATCAAGTGGAATTCCACAACCATTGTCACTAATCACTATCTGTACTTTGCTTTCACTAATAAGTTTTAACTTAATCTTTAAAACACCATTGGGTGACATTGCATCAATCGCATTACTGATAACACTCACCAACATGTGCTCTAACAGTGATTCATCTCCAGAAATAGTGGTATTTACATCACTAATATCTCGAACCAGCTTAATTTTATGCTGATGAATTCTATGTTTCATATCTTCTAATAAACGATTTATCAATTGGGTCATGTTAACGGTGTTTTCATCTTTTTCTATGCGACGGGTAAAAGATAATAAATCGCTAATCCAACGACTGATACGATCAACTTCATTAAAAATAGTCTGAATATCCTGCCTGTTTTGTGCTGAAATCACATCTGAACTCTCTACAAGTTCTGCGCTGGTTCGAATAACAGCCAGAGGGTTTCTGACACTGTGGGCTACATTAGAAGTTAATTCACCCAGTATGGAATAATGTTCTGTCGCTGCTAGCGACTCTTTTAACTCACTATTTTCTCTTAATGCTCGATTAACCGCCTGCTCATAAGACAATTGCTTTTTCTGGCGAGCAATAAAATAAAATACAACTGAAATTAAAAGAAAAAAGTAAATCACAAATGCAAGTGTACTTTTCCAGAATGGCGGTTTAATCAGTATTTGTAACTGAGCGGGCGAGCTATCCCTGACTCCATATGGGTTTACTGCATAAACTTCGAACAGGTATTCCCCTGGCGCCAGACCATTATAACTAATCTCTGTTCGGTTTTTCTTTGTTTTTTGCCAGTTATCATTGAGTCCCGACAAACGATAATAAAGTTGATTTTGTTGGGCATTTGAAAAATGTAATGCGGCAAGATTAAACGAAATCATATTTTCGTTATGTGCTAATTGTAGCAGTTTATCTCTTCTTACCATTTCTGCTTTTTCGGAATCAAAAGGTAATGCCTTATTAAAAAGTAAAACATCAGTAATTTCTGTTTCTGGCGACATATTATTAGCTTTAAAATTTTGATCTTTAAACCAGGACACCCCATCAATACCACCGAACAAAATCATCTCTTTATTTTTATAAAAAGCTCCCGCATTAAACTCTCTGGATTGTAATCCATCATCAATAGAGTAATTATTAATCTCCAATGTTTGCGGATTGATTTTTGAAAGCCCACGGTTGGTGCTAACCCAGATACTACCCGTTGAGCTTTCGACAACACTATAAACAACATTGTTTGACAAACCTTTTTTTCGATTAAGCGTTTCAAATAATCCCGTAGCCTGATTAAACCGACTTAAACCACCACCATCCGTTGCAATCCAGAGCATACCTGACGAATCTCTTAATACAGACCAGATTTTATTTTTTGCCAATGACAGAGGGTTATGATACTCGTGCTGATAACTTTTCCAACGTTTTAGCTCAAAATCATAAAACAATAACCCCCTCCCCCAGGTGGCTACCCATATTCCATTTTTTTCTGGCAATACAGAAGTCACCACAATGCTCACTTCTTCACCATTTTTATCTTGATACCTCAAACTTTTTATAATCTTTTTTTCTACAGGGTCAAATAAATCAAGACCACCAAAGCTACCAACCCATATCTTATTATTTTGCCAGGCCAGTGTTAAAATCTCCTGACTGGTTAACCCGGGCAAACGGATTTTATCGAATACTTCGACCTCATCAGTAAAGGTATTAATATGCAAAAAACCATCAAAAGTTGCCACCCACATCCCTTGTTTATCAGCTAAAAAAGCTCTGACGGTATTATGCTTTAAAGCTTGATTTTCGACCGTATAATATTGAAATTGCTGGTTATTATTTTTCCACCTGGCAATTCCACCTGACTCAGTACCAAACCACCAGTCATCATGCATTCCCTGTGAAATAGCATATATCATTTTGTTTTTAAGCTTTGCAGAACCACCAATATTAACATTGAAAAATTGAGGAGATAGTGAGTCATAATAATAGACTCCTCCTCCTTCAGTACCCACCCAGATAATACCAGTATGATCCTGATACAATGCAGTGATACGACTATTTTTTAACGCTCCAGATTTTTCTCCCGCCTTCAGGTGTAACCACTGTTTCAGCTGACTGTTATAAATGAGCAATCCATTATCTTTTGTTCCAATCCATAAGTTTCCATTCGTATCAAAAAGAAGTCTGGACACACGACTTCGATTTAACCATGAATACTTCACAGGAACCTCGAGGTGTTTTAATGTACCACTATCATCATTGAACCAGATACCATTAGACTCGGTAGCAATCCAGAGTTTATTATTTCTGACTACCAGATGGTTAACCACACTCGATTTCAATATACGGTGATTATTCATCCAGTGGTTTCTTTTCATATTTTTATTATTGCTAATAAAATTATTAATATTTTCTTTATTTTTTAAATGCTGATAGAAATAATTTAAGCTAATTTCCCATACCCCGGCTCCAGAAGTTCCAACTAGCAGAGATTGGTTAAGTTCATTAATTGTCAGTATTTTATAATCTGAAATCTCGGGAAAGCTCACCTTTTTAAATGACTGAGTGAGTGGGTCAAACAAAAATAACCCGTCAGAAGCAGTCCCTAACCAGACATTCCCCCGACTGTCTTCATAAATGGTGTTACAACGAACACTACGCAGTATTTTTTTACCATCATAAACAGGAACAGGCTCAAATTCCTGATGATTGAGTGTTCTTTTTAATATTCCTCTGTCGCTGGTTCCCACCCATAAATTCTTATGCTGATCAGAAAAAACAAATGCTATCCAGTCTCCTGCAACCTTAAAGGGACGCGGACTTGTAGAGTGAAAATAGCGAAATCGACTTCCATCGTAACGATCCAGCCCATCTTGCGTGGCAAACCACATAAAGCCTTTATCATCCTGAAGAATATGGTTCACAGATACCTGAGACAAGCCATCATCGACACTCAGGGATTGAAAGGTAATTGATTCTTTAAAAAGTGAAGGTTTATCTGAAGTTTCAGCCAGAATGACTTCCAAATCCATTAACATCAGAATAATGAATAAAAAGATTCTCATTGATAGCCATCGGTCTAGTTTTACGCCAAACTTATTATAAGCACAGTTAAAAATAAGTAAAGAGCTCTGTTAAGACGAAAACAAAAAAAGCCCCGATAGCGGTGACATTTCAACCAGGTAAGGAAAGAACCTGTCTGCATATGTTAATTCTATGGGGCAAAATGGGGAGCGACTGGCTCAACCGGAATACTTTTCTCGGATAGCTCTTAAGCGAAAAGAGCTTAAGAGCCAGACGCTAATCTCGAACCAGAACTAATCGCTAAATTCGAATTTTGTTGCTGTAACTGTATTGCTCGCAGAATCATAGATTCCTTTAAACTCAAGTAGAAGCGCCTTATTTTCTTTCATTGCTTTTTCAAGCGCTGCAAAAAACAGGTTAAGTGTTTCAGGGGTAACACCATTTTCATCAATAACAATGTTAATGCCCATCACAACGACTGACTTGTTAATTTCTTCAAAAGACTTAAGGAATCCCTGAAGCTCAACGGTATCTTTTGCTACAACTTTATCAAGCTTACTGATGATAATATCAGCACCCTTCATAAATGCACTGATTTCAACATAATCGCCTTCTAACAAATCAGTTAAAGAAAATTCAACCGAAGTGGTAGCGGTCTCATCATTGAACATTGTTGCTTCATCAATGTTAAGCGTCACGCCCAGTACAGTAATGGTGTTATTTGCTGCATCAACTTTACTCACCGGTGCTGAAACATTAATGTCACTATCAATTTCGAAAGAAACTTCTTCAGCAACCAGTACGCCATCTGCGTTTAACTCACCTTCAACCTCAAGCTTAACACCAACATCAAGGTTATTTTCTGTACCGTCTTCAAACTCAGTATCAGCAGTAGTGATAACAGGCTGTTCATTTACAGAAAAGTTATTCGCATCAGTAAATGCCGTTACAACACCTTCCAGTTCAACTTCATCACCTTCATCACCATCAATATCATCGTCTTCTCCTTCAACTTTTGACGCGATCAGCACACTGTTTGCATCCAGATTCTGAATAGTGGTTACTTCAACAAACATATCGTTGGCCAGAACACCATCAGGAATCTCTGATATTACAGCAGTGTTGTAATCAACAATCTGAGTACCAATTGAAAATGTTTTTGCCGCATCATCTAATGCAGAAATAACACCTTTAACTTCAATTTCAGTGCCTTCAACATATTGCTCTGCTTCTAACTCAACAGAGGTCGCTAGTACAGTGCCAGGAGTTGACTGAAAACCACTCACTTCCAACACATTACCTACTGCAATAGCGTCAAGAGTAACCCCTTCATAAGTTGTCATATCGTCTACAGAAACGGTAACACCTAGAATAACAAACGAGCTTTTATCCGTCGCAATACTAGATACCGGTCCTTCCAGCTCATCTTCAAATTCAATAGTAGTGATCGTTGCAGTGTCTGTAGCTGCTTTAAAACTGGTTTTAGAACTGACTGCTGCGACACCAGCTCTGGTTCCTTTTAGAGTAACAACCATGCCATTGCGGAGTTCATTAGTACTACCAGAGACCCCATCTAAAGTAACAGATGCTCCAGCAGTGCTATAACTGGTTTTACCAACTTTAACGTTGCCATTGCCAACACTGGTAATTGTACCTGTTTTAGAAAAAGCATTAGCATTTGTGTTTGTAGAGCCTGATGAATCTGAATCACTTCCACACCCGGAAATCATCATAACACCCAGCGCCAGATGGGCTGAAATCAGTTTAAATTTAGTTTGCATAAGTTAACTCCCGTTACACTCGATATTCTAGTGTTATATTAAAAGTAATCACTATAAAGCAGAATGCGTGCCAACTTAATATCCCCTTTAAATTCAGCAGGTTAAGATTTCCAGCAAATGTAGAAAGGGTTATTTAACACGATGATTCGGGGGATATCCCCCAGTGAACCAACGGTCTCGGAAGACCTTCTTTGAATATTATTCAGCTTAACTCGTTTGTCGGTGCCAATCATTTGAAATAAATCTCAGTAAACCGACCTGGTATTATTGATTAAAGAAAATACAAGTTTATAATTTTTTCCTGATTTATAAGAAACAGAACTTGCACTCTTATATATTCCTGATTAATAACCGAGCTATTATCATTGCAGCAATAAAACAAATAGGATACCGTATAGTGCTATTGTCATCGATATAGTCTCACAAGTTAGTTTGAGTGCCACTTACATTGAGTATCGCTTACATTGAGTATCGCTTACATTGAGTATCGCTTACATTGAGTATCGCTTACATTGAGTATCGCTTACATTGAGTATCGCTTACATTGAGTATCGCTT
>JADGFG010000145.1:0-728 GCA_016743995.1 Kangiellaceae bacterium
CCTCTATATTTCTATATTTCTATATTTCTATATTTCTATATTTCTATATTGTCGGTAAATTTGAGTTACACAGGACGTTTTTTAAAGCGATAATAGGCCAGATTAAATGGGATCACTATCCACAAGCCCATAACACCCAATAAACTCAATACCGAAAAAGAGTGCTCTGTGCCAATACTCATTAATCCGGAACCTCCAGCCTCAAAACTCACCAGATTAACCAGTCTGAAAATATCCGTTGGATTTAACAATAACAGATAAGGGAATAAGTCTGCATGAACTCGACCTTCAGTAGAAACCAGTAATCCAAGCAGTCCCATGTCATAAATAAGGACGAAGAAAAACCAGATAATCAATGCAAGCCCTGCGGCCTTAGATTTTTCGGAAACCCAGCAACTGATAAAATAGGATAAACAGATAAATATCATTCCAAGTAAATTAGCAGATAAAATAAACAGACCAAATGCATTCATCAGCGCAATTTTATCAACATTTTCAGCAAAAATTGTAATAATCAGCAAAGCACTACCAAAGCCAATCACCGTCGAAATAGCTAAAATTGTCGCATGCCCGAGAAATTTACCAGCTAACAATTCCGCTTTGGTTAACGGATAAGTCAACAACAACAACAGGGTCCCTTCTTCATCTTCACCCACAATTGCGTTGTACGACAACAATAACGCAATCAAAGGTAATAAAAATACATTAAGGCTGGACAGGCTGGCGAT
>JADGFG010000145.1:738-11547 GCA_016743995.1 Kangiellaceae bacterium
GCGATGGTATTGGCAATGCCACTAAAGCCGATAGCACCAACCGAAGCAGAACCAAACCAGGAAATAGCAGAAGCCATCACCGCAAATATCAGTGTCACGGAGAGTAACCACCGACTACGAAGTCCATCCTTAAGCTCTTTTTCTGCAACTGCAAATATCGACTTCATTTTACAACTCCCTGTTTATCTGAGTTTGCACGCTCATAAGATGTTGACGCTTCCCGCTCAAATGCTTGAGAACCCGAGTTATGCGCCCTTTTATCGTTTAAATTTGAAAATTTAAACTCTGATGCACCCGTAACTTTGTTGACATTATCAACGCTTTCGTTATCAATAAAATAACGATATAACTGCTCCAGACCAGGTGGCCGAGTATCCAGATTTCTGATCCCGGGTTGTGTCATCAGATACTGCATTACTTTTAACTTATCCTCTGGTTTTACCGCGACGCTAAATGAACCATCCCCCACATTATTAAAAACATAATCCGTTTTTTTCGATAGTTCAGCTATATCAAAACAACCAGTAAAAAGAACCTGAGTCTTCAAATTTGCCGTTTCTCTTAGTTGTTCAAGACTCCCATAAGCTCTCAATTGTCCTTCAGATAATATAGCCGCTTTATCAATATGTTTTTCAACACCAGGTAGCACATGAGAGCACAGAATAATTGAACAGCCTTTGTTGCATAGTTCATCAACCATTTGGTAAAAAGCCTGAGTTGCTACCGGATCAAGACCTACCGTTGGCTCATCAAGTAATAGCAATGCAGGCTCAGTTAACAACGCCTGTGCCAGGCCCAGGCGCTGTTTCATTCCTTTTGAATAAGTTTTAACTCGACGTAATGCCGCATCTTGTAAACCCACCTGGTCTAATAATTCATCACAACGACTAACAGAAACTTTTTTCAGACGAGCGAAAAACTGAAGAACTTCTCGGCCAGTTAACTGCTGATAAAAAGAAACATTTTCAGGTAAAAAACCCAGTTGATAACGATGGTGGTTAAAATCACTTGACGTTGGGTCTACACCAAAAACATTCACTTCACCTTCATCAGGCTTGAGCAAACCAAGAATTAACTTCATGATGGTCGTTTTTCCAGCACCATTGTGTCCAAAAAGCCCTAATACCTGGCCTTTATCAAGGGCAAGATCAACACCTTTAAGCACCGATAACTGATCAAAATGCTTTTGTACCTGACTAAGTTGAATAATACTCATAGACTATCTTCCTGAACAAAGGAAACTTTAGAAAGCTCTGGTAAAGAAAAATCATTTTTCATTAACGGAAAACTATCTTTAATACCCGGAGACTTTAAAACAGGGAATGCTTTTTCAACCCAGCGTAATGTTTCAATAGCGGGACTGTTAAATAACAAATTGGCTGCAGGATACTTCCATAAAACATTGTCCATATTATCATTAGGTTCAAATGGCTCGTCACCAATGCCATCATTATTTCTATCCCACCCCTGATAATCACTCCAGAAGTTACCTTTACCTTCGAATGACCACTCAACCAGCCTGTTTGCAACATATTTTACCTGACGGCGGTTGCGCACAAAATAATTGGCATAAATTTTATTACCTTCAGAACCTGCCGTTAAATGAATACCAATCTCACTTTTAGTGATCAGGTTTTGATAAATTTTGTTAAAAGGCGCATTATAAATAAAAAGTGCTTTACCTTCTCCACCTTTCACAAACTGAGTTCCACCCGGCCCTTGCTGCTGCCTGGTATTAATCAGTTGATTTCCTCTTATTGTCGAATGAACAATAAAGTTCATCAATATAGCATAGTTAGTATCATTTTCTGATCGGTTATTAATGACTTCAAGGTATTTAGATTGCATTAACGCATAACCAGTACGAGTATGATGCGTATAATTATCTTTTATCAAGTTATTATAAGAATACATATAATGAATACCATAACGAAGATGATGTAATTCATTATTAATCAGTTTATTCTGATTGCTGGTGTCTATATAAATGCCGTCCCGCGTGTGCCAGACCTCATTATTTTTTACCAGAGCGCCAGTCACGTTAAACAGGTGTATACCATTTCCTCTATCCTGAGAGCGAATTTTTGTATTGCCTTCAACAGTATTATTACTAATTGTGGCATTGGCTGCAGCATCAACCCAGATCCCAAAAGTATCACCTTTAAGTCGGTTATTATTAATACTGATACCGCTGGCTTTCTTTTCAACGAAAATACCAGCGTTCATTAACGTCAGGTCATTTCCCCAGTCAGTAATGAGGCAGTTATCAATAGAGACATTTTCAGCACTGACTTTAATCGTATCTGACCATTTATTACCATTAATTTCTACATTGTCTTCGCAGAACAACTTTATGGACTGATTAATGATAAGGTTTCCATGATAGGTTCCTTCACTTAGAACGACAGAATCTCCTTGTTGCGCCGAAGAAATGACCTTTTGCAAATTGTCATTCGCCGCTGACACACGAATAGTTTTTGCCTGGCTTTGTTGGCTTTGTAAAGTACAACCAATGCTTAAAAGCAGGCTCAAAAAAAATAAAACAGGTCTTTCAATCAAATCACTTTCCTGATTTTATCAATCAAATTAAAACACAAATAAGGGGCAATATACCCAAACGCCCTGGAAATGCAGGTTCAGGGAGTTTGGGTATAAAATTACCAGCTACGGAGAACCGCTGCTGGTAATACTCACAGACTAACTTTTTTCAACTAACATACGGCCTCTCATTTCCATATGCAGCGCGTGACAAAACCAGTGACAATAGAACCAGAATACACCAGGCTTATCGGCTTTAAAGGTAATGGAAGAAGTCTGCTGTGGACCAACTTCCATACTGACGCCATGTTGAGTCATCACAAACCCATGAGTAACATCTTCAACTCTATCAAGATTGGTGACGATTACAGTTACCTCATCCCCCAGTTTCACGTTAAACTCACTCATTCCAAAGTTAGGCGCAATCGATGTCATATAGACTCGTACTTTATTGCCTTTACGTATAACCTTATTTTCACCTTCAAGGGTAACTCCATCTTTTTTAGCCTGTTTTACAGTCTCTGCGAAAATAGGGTCATCACGAGTCCATATTTTTTTAGGTTTAACCTTACTACGATGAACCATCATACAGTCATGTGGTTCGGCAAAAGTAGGACCATCATGTATCAGCTTCATTTCTGAACCAGAAATGTCAATTAACTGATCATTTTCGGGTTTAAGCGGCCCGGTTGATAAAAAGCGATCTTTAGAAAACTTACATAAAGAAATCAGGTATTTACCATCAGCATCACGAGTTTCCCCCATAGTCGTATGATTGTGACCCGGCTGATAATGCACATCCAGTTTCTGTTTTATATAGTTAACTTTTTCACCTTTGTAGGAACGTATGGCGTCTTCAACACTCCATTTTGCGATCTGACTATCAATAAACAGCGTTGTATAAGCGTTGCCTCGACCATCAAATGCAGTATGCAATGGTCCCAGACCAAGCTCAGGCTCACCGACAACGGTATCTCGCTCTTTTATTTTTCCAGCAAATAATGCGGATAATTTATCAATTTCAATAATGGTTACGGTTGGAGACAATTTACCATTGGCAACAAAATATTTGCCATCAGGAGAGGTATTAATTCCATGTGGACTCTTAGGCACAGGAATGTAACGGGTAAACTGACTTTTCGCCTTTTTACGACCGTCAACTACTGGTACTTTTGAATCGCCAATCGTTGTAAACTTACCCGCTTTAACCGCTTTTTCAATGGCATGAATATCATAAACAACCAGCCAGTCTCTTTCATTACGCATGGTTTCTGCAAGCGTAACGCCCTCTTCCGAGTTATAACAGGTTGAAGCAGCAAACCGTCCTGTATAATCCGCATCGGTATTATCAAGATTACCATCAACAATCACCTGAAATGCCATTTCCATTGACTCAGCATCAATCACATTAAACATGGTGAAATACTTTGTTGGATCGTTTAAATCTCTTCCGTCATTGGGCTGAGGGATTCTGAATTCACCATTACAATAAACATACTTTGTATGAGGTACTTTTTGTACACGTAAACCGTGAATAGCCTGTACATTGGGAACCGTTAACATCTTATCGGTTTTCATCACGTCACAACGGATTCGGGCAACACGTGTATTTAACTTATCATTAATAAACACATATTTACCATCGTAATGGCCATCGGTCATACTCATGTGTGGGTGATGAGCATCACCACAGAGAATATCTGCACTATCGCCTTTTATCAGTTTACTTTCATTAGTCAGTCCCCAACCTGTTGCAGAGTCGATATTAAATACAGGAATACGCATCAACTCACGCATAGAAGGAACACCAATAATTCTGACTTCTCCAGAATGTCCGCCACTCCAGAAACCATAATATTCATCCAGCTCTCCCGGCCCGACAGTATGATGACTATTTGCTCTGGCTTTGCTGGCAGCTTCTGCAAATTCGGTAGGTGTCATCACTCCGGAAAAGCCTAATCCTGCAATAGTGGCAGCACTGGCTGCAGACGCGCCTAAAAATCCGCGACGACTAACCTTGCTTTTATTTTCTTCATTTTCAGGTTTATCTTTACTATCTTTCATTATAATCTCCGGTTCTGGTTTTCATCTTAAAAATATTAACTTTTATATTAATCAAGCTTTCTATAAGAGCCTGGGGGCTTGTTGACTATTTTTCGCTCAGCTCAATCATTTCTATACGTTCCGCTTCTGACAGGCGCGCAGCAATTTTTCGCTTACCTTTTTTCTTCGCCATAACCAGTGGTGGACAACGATTTTCATTTTCATAAGTCACCTGACAATCCAGACAATGATGACATTCATTTGCATTGATTCTTCCATCAGGGTGTATTGCCTGTATTTCACATTCTTTAGCGCACAACTTGCAGGGTGAACCACACTCTGGTCGTCTTTTCAGCCAGTCAAATAATCTGAGTTTTGTCGGTATAGCCAGGGCAGCACCCAGAGGGCAAATATAGCGACAGTAAACTTTACGAGTAAAAATTGAAACAACTAGCAAGCACACCGCATAAGTCACAAACCACCATTCCCGATTAAAAACTAATAAGAATGAAGTTTTAAAGGGTTCAACTTCTGCCAGCTTTTCTGCAGTTGACATGGATTCCAGAGAAATACCAAATAACACCAGTAAAATAAGATATTTTAAGGCCCAGAGCTTTTCGTGAATTCTAAATGGTAATTCAAACTGTTTTATTTTTAGATGACGAGCGAGTTCGTTAATCAGTTCCTGAAGCGCACCAAAGGGACATAACCAGCCACAAAAAATGCCTCGTCCCCAGAGTAAAACCGTCGCAGCAGTAAAAGTCCATAATACAAAAATAGCAGGGTCCATTAAGAAAAGTTCCCAGCCGAAATCATTAAATAACGCTTGAGTAAAAGTGAACACATTAACAATTGATAATTGTGCCAGAAGATACCAGCCAATAAAAAAGACGGTATACACAAGGTAAATTCTACGTATCGTATGAAAAAACCGAGGAAACGTGACGAGCCAGTCCTGTAAAAATATGAAAATGGTTAGCAAAACCAGACTGATAATCAGCACACTGAGCTGAAAACCTTTCTGATACCAGATAGTCACCCATAGAGGTTCAGGTTGTGCCGCTTTTATTTCTTCAGCTGTTGGTCGAATCAAGTAGGGTTCAGGTGTTTGATAACTCGAACTGAAATTAACAAACGTACTGGCTATCGGTCCAACCTGTCTTCTTACCAAAAGATTAAGGTCCCAGTTAAGTCCTGGATCAAACTGATATTGTGATCGAATAATAAAAATGGCCATTTCAGAAAACTCAGGATAACCCTGCGGATAAATATCCAGTAAACGAAAATAGTCGAGGTCTCTGAAACTGATATCTGCGCCTTTCTGAGTCAGATTAACTCGGTCAAAAATTCCACCACGAACAAAACCATTCCCTCTGAAGGAATACCGGCCATTAGCCATTAATGCAATTGCATGTTCACCGGCTTTAAGTTCTTTCATTAACCATTGATATTCACTATCTCCCAGTAAATTGCGGCCCGCTGTCGGTGGGTTCAGATAGGTATAATAAAGATCGATAAAAGTATCTTGTTTCTCACTGGCGCTGGCAACATCAACATTGGCTGCATTGGTACTTTTAAAAGCATCATCGATAGCTTCTCGTGTTAACCATTGACGCCTGATAGTGCCATCCCCGGTTAATTCGCCCCAATTTTCGGGCTTATATTGTTCATGATTAATTTTCGAAACAGGTAAAATATCTTCTGCCGAAGCCTGAATTAGACCTAAAGAAATGGCAACTTTATGAGAGGCTCTCATAATGGTTTCGTTCACCACCATAACCGTCACTGTCGCTCCAGTAACTGCATCAACAGCGACTTCGTTTTCATTAGCACTACTGGCAACTCTTATTTTGTCTTTTAAAGAATGCCCGACATACTGCATTACAAAGTCATTTAATTTTTGCTCAGGGATACCAACCAGCAATATCGGCTCATGATGCTCAATGACCCAGGCATACTGAAAAATGCCCTGCTCATCAATTGCAACGACCAGGTTAACCGGTTTTCCTGAGTAAGCAGGAATGGAAACCTGTGAGTCTGTCAGGAAGACATAACCAATCGTTTTCTGTTTATCTTCAACAGGCCAGGTTTTGCTTTTCTCATCAAAGATTCCCAATTGCGCTGTTGAGCTAAAGCTGGATAACACGGTTTGCTTAATGTCCCTTGTAAAACCAGGGTTATTAATCGTAGAGGAAGCCAGGGTATTGTTAGAAACCAATATCAGCCCTATAATGAAAATAAGAGCTAATATTGAAACACTATAAAAAACAGAAAATCGTTCTTTTAAAATTTTTATCACCAGTAACACCAGGAATGTTGTCTTTGCTTGTTTTTATGATAAGAATCTGGTTACAACCAACTGCGGCAATATGTCGCAGTCACAATGATCCTCTTAACGCTCTGATGGGACTTTGATCCAGATCAAACAAGGCCGATTAGAAGGTGATTGTCGAGTTTGTTGATAGAGATCACGTTGGTAATAACTGCTCAAAGGTTTAATAGGCATAACAGTTAATCAATTTGTAATAATAAACTGACAATGACCCACTCTCGTACCCGTTTACCTGGCGATCTGGCCATCTGGTTTTTTATCTACGCCGAACTTGCCGTCTTTGGACTATTATTCATACTATATGCGGCGGTCAGGTACCAGAACCCGGAAGTTTTCAGCGTGGGCCAGCTCAGTTTGAGTAAAATTGCCGGGCTCACTAACACCATCGCATTAATCACCAGTAGCTATTTTGTAGTAAGAGCCGTAGAAGCCATCAAAAATGGATTATCCAGAAATTGTGGCAGATGGCTGATTGCCGCTCTAATCGCAGCCAGTATTTATATTCTGGTAAAAACAACGGAATACCAACATTTAATCAATGCAGGTTACGGCCTGACAACCAACAAATTTTATACCTATTATTTTCTATTAACCTTTTTCCACTTTGCTCATGTCATACTGGGAATGGTGATTTTGTCTGCCGTTTACTTTAAAAACTACCAGGGAGGTTATTCTGAAAAACAACATACAGGCATTGAAACGGGAGCATCTTACTGGCATATGGTCGATCTTGTCTGGGTAATTCTATTTCCACTTGTCTATATTATCCATTAATTAATCTGGTAACTCACTGAATGACAGCTTTAAACCCTCGCCCTCTCAATGCCACTCTAGTCTGGCTGACGTTGATTATATTAACCATAATAAGTGCATTTATTGGTGAGTTTTCTTTACTGGCTAAAGAAAGAACGGTACCAGTGGTACTTTGCATTCTTGTTTTCAAAGCACAACTCATTATCGATTATTTCATGCAATTAAAAACGTCACCACTATTCTGGCGAATAAGTATGTCAGCCTTTTCGATTACTATCAGCTGCGTAATCTGGTTATTAACATAAAAATGCCAGCCTCCACTATCAGGTGGACACTGGCAATTTTTAATGTCGACTTTTATCTGTTGTATTCTGGCGGATTGACTCAGTAATACAGTACGCTATCCATTAATACTTAAGGTTTTTTTCAGTAAAATGCACGACAGGCAATTCATTTGAACCGGTAACAGTTTTCAGAATATCGTTCATGGTACTAACATCCCCATCGAATCCTCCATGGGTACGACTTTGCGTTCTCAAATTTGAAACGGCATGGGGTTGACTATAAATAAACTCTAACCCATCCTGACTTATCGCCTGACAGAATGTCTCCATTCCCAACAACGCTTCACCTCTTTTATCTTCAAATGCGTTAGAAACAAGACAAAGCAATGATTTTCTATAAGCAGGCGTTACGGTATCATCCAGCTCCAGAGATTCTGACAGGTTATACACGTTCATTTTGTCAATTCCAAAATGGCCAGGTGAAGACTTGACATAAGGTTGAAAGAGATTTTTATAATCATTACAGGTGCATGCTGGTGCCATTAAACTGCAACTACTAATGCGCATGCTCGGTTCAATTTCAGATAACGCCTCAAGCAGATAACCTGATAAAATTGCTCCTGTACTATGACCAACAATATGTATCTTTATATCCGACCTGAGCGCTTTCAATAACACTTTTAGTGTTTCTACCCCGGCACCATCAGGTTCAAAAGGCGATTTCGCCCCTCTTTTCATTTCACGCCAGAATGCCCGCCCCGCCGCTCGTGTTGTGTTTTCAACCGTTCGATCCCAGCTATCAGCAAAACGGTCAATAAACCCTTCTGCTCTATTTTCTCCATCATCACTGGAACGCTTGAAAACAATATCAGAAAGCTCTTCAAGCAATCCGGTGTCATACATAAAATGATAAGGATAAATACCATTATCCCTGAATGTATTCTTAAGCGCAGCAATTCTTTCAGCAGAAGCGACAGGAGAGTTTAGTCCTCCGTGTGCATAAAGAAGAATGTGTTTGTAATTATCCGAATTATCTAATACCTGCCTCGTTTCTTTTACGTCAGATAAGCTACTAAAATACTTACCTTTGGTATGAAATTCTCCATCGTCTATATGGACAAAATGACCTTTGATCTCATGCCGTTTCGGAGATTTAAATAAACTGAACTCTGACTGTGAAGAAGCTTCATTACTGTTACGAAAAGACTTGTTGCCCCATAATTGAGGTGTTGATACAGCCAGACGAACCACCCAGCCATCAGATATATTTTGTCGCCAGTCTTCATAGGTCCATAAGGCAACACCACGATCCCCCCAGGACTCGCCCCAGGAATTTTGTACATAAAACCCTTTTGCATTATAACCAACAATCGCAAAAGCGTGGCCTCCAATATTGTCCGAGTGATGGGGGATGACCCCTTCATTAATGTTTTCGTTATACCAGCCTTTGTGTACGTTGGCTGACACATATAAGATTCCGACTTCGTTCAGCGCGGCATGAAAATCCTCAATACGGTGAGATAACCGATAATAAGCACCAGGTGTATTATTGCGTGCATTAGCGGCCTGTTCAGCAGTTAATTCAGAGTTATCTTCGGCTTCATAGGGCCAACAATTATCCTCACACACCCCCATATTTTGCCATCCTCTCATCGCTCCGCGACAACTGGAACCCGAGTAGTCGACACCATCCCATTCATCAAATTTTCTCGCCATTTCATAAAGCATACGAGCACTCACTCGAGTCGGTTTTCTTTTCCCCTGATTTAAATAATTAATCGTAGCAGCCAGACCAAATCCCGTACAGGCGCCTTCTTTTCCCTGATCAAGAACCAACAAATCCTGGGGTGGAAGTTTTTCATCTACCAGTTGAATCAGTGCGGGTCGATAGACTAAATCTCGGCTGTCAGGAGTATCTGAAACAGCATTTAACTGATAGTTTTCGGGGGTTACATGATACGACATAAGGCTCTCCTTGATTATTTTGAGGAATTCACTGGCCTGCAAAAAAGATAGTGTCAGGGTTATCAATATTAAAACGATAACGAATAAACGGCAGGAAGAAACAAATAAGAGAAATTAACAGCACTCAAAAGATGACAACACTTCCATTATTGTCAGTTAGTTATAATCATTTTAAAAAATGAATTCAAATCAAGTGTAGATAATAACAATATTGTAATAAAAAGCTTCTTTAATAGACTATTTTACAGCCAGATAAATCTCACTGTGAGAGGAAGCAGATTCATAAAAAATAAAACTCGTTAAAGAAATCAACCTTTCTCAATTGCCCGAATCAGGCTGAGAATTGATTCTGGAATAATTGCCGTTTGATTTGTCCGATAATCAAAATAAATAATTTCAGCAACCCCTGTCGCAACGACTTCATTCAGTTTTTCACTTTGTATAGCATACTCCATAGTAAAACGCTTTTGCCTCACAGTGGAAACCCTTGCGCCAATCAATATATCATCAGGGTAAGTTAATGGCTTGAGAAATTGACAACTACTGGAACCAATGACCGGGCCGGTTTTATGAGTAAGCAAATGTTCATGAATACCAGCATCGATAAAGTACTTTATTCTCGCATTCTCAAAATACCGATAATAAACAATATTATTAACATGTTGAAAAGCGTCCATTTCGCCCCAACAAACCGCTTGCTTCAAAACAACGGGAAAAGCCTCTATTTGAGCATTATTCATTTTAATTCCTATATCATTTAATCACTTTAATTTTAATTTTAATTTTAATTAAACCTACCAGTTTATTACGCATCAATAGAATTAAATAACGCAGAACTGACATGTTGAAATATGAATGAATGCCCAGCTGCATTCGGGTGAACCCCATCATCAG
>JADGFG010000146.1 GCA_016743995.1 Kangiellaceae bacterium
CTTCATAATTATAATTACACTGTTTTAAATTATAAAATAACAGTAACACGCTGCGTTTAAAGGGTAGACAACGAAAAACAAGAATGTTTATTCTGGAGCAACCTGATACTTTAAGAGAAGTTACAATGATAAAAAAATTAAAAGGCAGTGCAGCTTTTGTTGCCCTGGGTCTTTCTCTGTCGTTTGCCGTTTTTGCCGGTGAAACAGGAAAAAGTCCAGATAATCAAATAAAAAAGTCAGATACCATATTACAACGCGTGGCTGCTGGAGAGCAGATATGTGGTACCGATAAAAACGGCCAGGTCTGGATGCCCAGCCCCGGCGAAAAATTATTTTTTGACTCTAGAAATGCTGGATTAAACCAGACTTTCAGAGCCAGCAATAACCCAGCCATTGCGCCTTTATCCGTAGGCTCACCTGAACAGGGCGAATATATCATTCCTGTTGTTTTTCATATTTATGGCGCAAACCACAACTGTAACTCTGGCGGTGCCTGCGTGCCAGACTCTGTCGTGCAAGATGCACTACGTCGAACGAATGAAGACTTTCAGGGGCTAAACAATCTGGATGGCCCTATTGCCGCTCAGTTTCGAGCCATTCGACAAAATATGAATGTTGAATTTGTACTTGCCAGAACCGATCCCTGGGGAAACCCGACCAACGGGATTGTCCGCCATGGTGAAGCCAGTGGTTACGGTAACTATGAAGCACCCAACGATGCCGCACGTGCAGCAAAAAATGCTGAAATTTCCGGTGACGCGTGGGACAACTATCGTTATATGAATATTTACATCATGACTGATTTAAATGGTGATAACACAACCGGAGAATCAGGCGTTGCCTGGTATCCAACAACCAGCATGTCAGATGCCGGACTCGCTCGAGTGGTTTACAATGGCGCTTACATGGGAAACAACACCAACGAAAATTCTCGCTCAATTTTAACCCATGAATTTGGTCACTGGCTCAACCTGCCTCATGTTTTTTATGATAAGATATGTGGTCCTGACAACGAAATTTTCTGTGCTCACACGGGTGACAGCGTTTGTGATACGCCACAAATGGCCCTGGATTCGTTGGCCAATAACGCACCGAACTGCCTGGGACAACCCACCAATACCGAAAACTTTATGCACTACACAGACAACTATGCCATGTTTACCCAACAACAGGCACAGCGTATGTATGCCGCATTAAATCACCCGGCCCGTCAAACTTTATGGAAAGATAACAATCTGGCCAGTGTCGGTTTAGGTCATTACGCTATTGGCGACCCACATAACTGGGATGGTTCTGGTAAAGACGAACCGCCTAGAGGACAAATTTTACAACAGTGGAATGGTCTGTCTGCAGGCAAAGGCGCAATTAACACCTATACGATAAACGTTCCAAACGGCACCGATGCTTTTGCTGTTTATCTGGATGGATTTAGTGAAGACCCAGATATGTATTTGCGACATGGTCAAGCACCCAGCTTTGATGGTACTAACTGGACCTATGACCTGAAATCATTTAACTCGGTCGGCTCCCCCGAATTTATCGGTCTGGTTGCCCCCCAAAATGCCGGCAGTTATCACGTTACGGTTCACGCATTTTCTGCCTATACCAATGCGCGCCTGATGGTTGTTGCGATGGATGATCCTACTTTATGCCAGGGCTGCGAAAAAGTTGTCCTTCATGAAGAATATAATATGTCAGCAGTCTCGACTGATGCACCAAAACGCTACGCCATCAATGTGCCTGCTGATGCAACAAGAGTCATCGTTGAAATTCCAGGCGGCTATGGTAGTACACTTGCTGGCGGCCCAGATCCAGATCTGTATGTGAGTCACAACTCAGTTCCAACAACGACTGTAGCCGATTGTAAACCATTTGAAGCACCGGGACTTCGTGAGGGTTGCGAGTTTACTGGCGGTAATCTTGGCGGTACTTATAACATTATGATTGTGCCATTTCTGGATTACACTCAGGTCGCTTTACGAGTTATCTACGAGCACCCAGCTTCAACTAATCCTAACCTGCCACCAGTCGCCAATGCTAACGGTCCTTATTCGGCAAAAACAGGGACTTCAATTAGCTTCAGCAGTGCAAACTCTTCTGATCCCGATGGAAGAATTACAGGCTACCTGTGGAGTTTCGGTGATGGTAACACCAGTGTCGATCCAAACCCTGTTTACACTTATGCTTCTGCTGGAAGTTACAACGTGACATTAAAAGTGACTGATGACGGCAACTTAAGTACTGAAGCCCGTACAACAGCCACAGTCAGCAATTCACAAAATACACCACCAACTGCCAATGCAAATGGACCTTACAGCGGTAAAGTTAATACGGCTATCAATTTTAGCAGCCGAGGCTCTAACGATACTGACGGTAATATTGTCAGTTACAGCTGGGACTTTGGTGACGGCAGTGCACGTAGCTCTTTACAAGACCCCAGCCACACTTATACCGCAGCAGCTAATTATACGGTTACCTTAACAGTTACCGACAATGCCAATGCATCAACTTCTATCAGAACCTCTGCGAATGTCACTGATGTTGTCAGTGGTGTGATTAAGGCCAATCCAAATGGGCCATACACTGGTACTGTTGGCAACCCGGTTAACTTTAGCAGCGCCGGTTCAGGTTCTCCTGATGGTATTGCTGAAATGGAATGGGATTTTGGTGACGGTAACGGTAGTAGCACTGCAGCTAATCCAAGTTACAGTTATAGTGCAGCAGGTACCTACGAGGTAATGCTTCTTGTGGTTGACAACGCAGGCGCTGAAGACGAAGCGCTTACCACAGTAACGATTACTGATGGGACTGTTAATAACACACTACCAGTAGCACAGGCTAACGGCCCTTATGCTGCAAGAGTTAATGAAGCCATTACTTTCAGCAGTTCAGGCTCTTATGATCCTGACGGTCAAATTGTTCGCCATGAGTGGAATTTTGGTGATGGCCAGACGAGTAGTTTGCCAAACCCCACACACACTTACACTAGTGCCGGGAATTTCACTGCTACATTGAAAGTCACTGATAATAAAGGTGGTACTCACAGTAATCCTGCAGCGGTAAAAATTACAACGGGTGGTAACAATACACTACCTGATGCTTGCGCTGGTGGTAGTGGAGCGGTTAATGGTGGTCAGTTAGACAGTGCGGTTCCGGTTTGTGTGGCAAACAGCTCTGGCAATTTCCAGTACTTCTATTTCTACCTGGAAACACCAGCTCAGATTCAGCTGAATACGGGTCATGGTTCGGGTGATGTAGCCATGTATCACAAGCATAATGGCTATCCAAATGATACAACCTATGATCACGCTTCAAGCACTGCAGGCAATAGCGAAAGCATTTCCTTTAGCACGCAGTTAACAGGATGGCATTATGTCACGCTGGCCGGTTCACATAACCAGGTGACTTTACAGCTTAAAGTTCAATAATGTAATCTGAAGTTTAACCTTCAACAAAAAAAGCCAGATTTTATTCTGGCTTTTTTGTCTCTTTTATTTCTTACATTTTGTTTCCTTTATTCCTTATAAAACACCTGATTTATTGTGATTTCTGAACTGACATCTTCTTGTCTTTGGCTTTGCTTTTTTGAGAGTTTTTACATTGCGTCCAGGCCTTCAAAGGACATTGTTTACACGCCAGCGGATCATTTTCGAAACCTGGTGGATGCATGCACACACCACCACATCTCATTAAAATTTTTCCATTAGTATTATCATAATAAGTCAGTGGACCATCTAATGCAGAGTTACAATCAACAGAAACCATATCACCACAGCGTTCAATTTTGTTGCAGGATTGTGATTTTATTCTTTTTTGAATTGTTGGATGCAGTGGCGAAGCAGAATTTTCGGCACAGGAAAAAGAGCTGGACAAGGCAAGGCTTGCAGATAGAACCGTTATAATGACCGGTTTAAAGGCTAAACACAGGTTTTTTGCTGAGTTTAACGGGCCTGGTTGCTGCAAGTGAAAACTTAACTGGGGGAATCGCATAATAGGGTCCTCATTTGAATGCTGATTAAAAGCAAGTGATTCCATTATGACTTTTTAGCGGTACAAAACAAGAGCAATTAATGCATTTAGTCACAAAGAATAAAATAACGGGTCTCAGTTATTCCTGTTAAAGCTGACAATTTGACGGAGCGCTTAAAGTCAGAATTTTAATATGACTTTCCCATCACTTTTATTTTCTGCATAATGATCCAGTGCCTGTGTAAAATCCGAAAAACCAACAGTGGCATAAATATCCGTATTAAAGATCCCGGTAGCGAATAATTTCTGAACTTTTCTGCTCAAGCGGTACACCCCAATAGAGCTGGTATCTCTGATGTATTTTGCCAGCCAGAAGCCTTCAATTTTCTGGTCTCTGAAAATAACATCTGCCACACCAAATTGTCCACCAACAGGACTATGGGTTTCACTGAGGCGTCCATAAACAATCGCGGTAGAACTGTCTGGCATGGCATGTAAAACCGTTGCAGTCTCTTTGTCGGCTACCGCGTCGAGTAAAACCGTTGCTTTCAATTGATGGCAGGTTTCTTTTAATTGCTCAGTGTAATGGTCATCCGATGTCAGCAATACCTGATCGGCCCCAAGCTCTGCCAGCACCTTAAGATTTTGTTTACTGCGCACGGTTGCAATGCTTTGTATGCCTGATAATTTTGCATAACGGATAACGGCCTTACCTACCTGACTGGCTGCCGCGTTAACGACAATAGCTGTTGCGCCCAGTTGTCTGGCTCTTTCCACCAGGCAGACTGAGGTACAGGGATTCACAATCAGGGTTGCTGCCTGCTCGTCACTCAGTGCTTTACGAACGGGCAAACAAAAATTAGCTCGCGTTACCGCATACTCAGCCCACAAACCATCTGAGCCCGGAAGCGCAGACAAAGCTACCCTTCTTCCTGTTAACCAACGACCATAGATACCCGCATTCGCTTTGAGCACAATACCGCAACCTTCAAAACCTGCATAAGTTCCGTCTTCTGGCGAAAGACCATATTTTCCCATCAGATAAACCAGATCGGATGGATTAACGGGCGCAGCCAGCATTTTTATCAACACCTGCCCTTTTTTAAGTGGCGGTATTACTTTTTCCTGCAGGCTGATACGTGCTGAAGGAGAAAGCGACTGCTCTTCGAGTAGTTTGAGTACAAAACCGTTATTTTTGTCTGGCACATTTAAATGGGTCATTCATTTTTCTCGTTAAAAACTGTCCGCAACTGTCCGCGCTTAACGAACGGACAGTGTCCAGATTCATTTTTGATTACTTTTTTTAAACACCACAACCTGGACCCCATTATTTTCTTAACAATATCAATAGGTTAAAAATAGTTTTGGCGTTGGCACAATCTCTGCATTACAGACAACATTACTGTTGAGGAAAACCATGATCAAAAATACATCATCACAAGATATCATCATAGAACAAAAATCAAAACATCAGCACAGGTTAAAATATGTCATCTCATTTTTCCTGCTCGCCATGATTGTCGCGCTTGCAACAAGTTATATCATTCGGTGGTCAGCTTCTGGACTGTCTATTGATAGTCAGCGAGTACGCATTGCAACCGTAGAACGCGGCAACTTTGTCAGAGATTTATTACTCCAGGGAAATATTATTGCAGCCAACAGTCCCAAACTCTATGCGCCGGAAAGCGGTAACGTTACTCTGTTGTTCAATCCGGGCGATAAAGTTGAAAAAGGAACGTTAGTTGCCCGGGTAGACAGTCCAGAGCTTATCAATCGACTACAACAGGAAAAAGCACAACTGGAGAGTATGCACATACAACTGGCCCGTAAAAAAATAGCCAGTAAACAGACCAGAATAAAAAGCAGACAACAGATTCAACTGGAAAAAGTCATCCTGGAAGCAGCTAACAGAGAAAAACAACGAGCAGAAAAATCTCTAAAGATGAAAGCATTAAGTCGACTGGATTATGAAAAATCCATTGATGATTTAAAGCGTTCCCAGCTCAAATATGACTTTGCCATTGAAACCGCAGAACTTGAAAAAGAAAACCAGGCTTTCGAGTTGAAAACACAGGAATTTGAACTCAATCAGTACAGTCTGTTGGTTAAAAATACGCAACGGCTGGTGAGTGAACTCAATATTACCGCACCCGTCTCAGGAATTATTGGTGCCTGGCTGGTCGAACAAAAAGCGGCGGTGGCAACTAATCAGGCTTTAATGACGGTGGTTGACCTGTCTGCCTTTCAGGTAGAAGTTGATATTCCAGAAAGCTACGCTGATGATATCGGTATCGGCATGCAGGTTAACGTTAACTATAACGGCCAAAAATATGGCGCATCAGTCATTTCGATTGCACCAGAAGTTGAAAACAGTGTTGTTAAAGGCAGGGTTAGCTTTACAACAAAAACACCTTCGGGGTTAAAGCAGAATCAACGCGTGTCGGGACAGGTTATTCTCGAGAAAAAAGATAATATATTATTTATTCCCAGAGGAACTTTTGTTCAACATCATGGCGGGCTAAAAGCCTTTGTTATCAACAATGAGATTGCCAGCTTAACCGATATTAATCTGGGCGCAAGAAGCATTGACAAAATTGAAGTGACAGGCGGACTTAAAGAAGGACAACAAATTATTATTTCCAACACCAGCTTTGTTGAAGAAGCAAAAACACTGTCTCTATATTAAAAAATACAAACTGAACATTAACCATTTTAAAGATTACAAAACAGGAAACTGAACATGCTGAAAATGACTAATATCAAAAAAATATTTCGTACCAGCCTGGTAGAAACTCATGCACTAAGGGATTTTAACCTGCAAGTTGACGAAGGAGAATTTGTCGCTGTAACGGGGCCTTCCGGCTCTGGAAAAACAACTTTTCTGAATATTACCGGTATGCTGGAAACCTTTAATAGTGGCAGCTATTTTCTGGATGGCAATGATGTTAGTCAGCTTAATGACAACCAGCGCTCTCGGCTAAGAAATGAAAAAATTGGTTTTATTTTCCAGAGCTTTAATTTAATTCCGGACCTGAATCTGTTTGATAATGTTGACGTCCCCTTACGCTATAGAGGTTTTAATGCCAGAGACAGACGTGAGCGTATTGAAAATGCACTGGAACGAGTTGGACTGTCTGCACGCTTAAAACACCTGCCGTCACAGCTTTCCGGAGGACAACAACAACGAGTTGCGATTGCCAGAGCATTAGCTGGAGAACCACGTTTTTTACTGGCCGATGAGCCAACCGGTAATCTGGACTCTTTAATGGCAAGACAGGTGATGCAATTACTGGAAGAAATTAATCAGCAGGGTACAACCATTATCATGGTGACCCATGACGCCGAACTGGCCAGAAGAGCACAAAGAAATATTCACATTGTCGATGGACAAGTGAGTGATTATCAGAAACTACAGCCCGTTCTTGATCTGGCAGAAGCTTAGGAGTTTAACCTGTGATTTATTATTACCTGAAACTTTCCTGGCTGAGTATTAAGCGTACACCAATGTTGACCGCATTAATGATTATTGCGATAGGGCTAGGTATTGGCGTCAGCATGACCGTTTTAACCGTTAACTATCTGATGGGAAAAGATCCCATTCCCGAAAAAAGTAGTCAGCTATACCATGTTCAACTTTTTACCTTTGGCAAAGGGCATGGTAATGATCAAACGCCTGATAGCTTTCCGTTACAGCTCACTTATCAGGACAATAACAACATTAAGCAGTCAACCATTCCGGTTCGTAAAACACGAAGCCTGGGAACCGGTTTTTCTGTGATTCCAGATTCTCCAGAACAAAATCCTTTTATGGAGTCCGCTCGCGCAGTCGACAGTGATTTTTTTACGCTGTTTAATGTGCCATTCATTTTCGGTAGTAGCTGGGATAAAACGATTGATAGTCAACCAGAGAATGTTGTTATCATTGCTAAAGAGCTGAATGACCAGTTATTTAAAGGTGAAAACAGTGTTGGCCAACAAATTAATCTTAACCAGACTCGATACACTATTGTCGGCGTTACTGATAGCTGGCAACCCGCTCCCCGATTTTACGACTTAAATAACGACAACTTTAACGAATCAGCATTAATTTTTGTGCCTTTCTCTCTCATTCCCAGGCATGAATATCCCAGTTGGGGTAATAACAGAGGTTGGGAGTCTAAACCGATTAACACTTACCAGGACAAATTGAACTCAGAAATCATGTGGACTCAACACTGGGTTGAGTTAACCAGTGACGAGCAAAAACATCAATATCAACAATGGTTAAACGGTTACATTGAAGAGCAAAAAAGAAACGGACGATTTACCCATGAAAAAGCAGGCGCTTCATTAAAGAATGTTATTCAATGGATGGAATATAACGATGTTGTCAGTGATGATAACTCTATCCTGGTAGGCCTGTCCTTTATGTTTCTGGTAGTCTGCCTGATTAATACAATCGGCTTACTATTAGCAAAATTTTTACGCAGAGCACCTGAAGTTGGCGTAAGACGAGCGCTAGGTGCCAGTCGTGCCCAGATATTTATTCAGCATCTGGTGGATGTTGGCCTCATTGGCTTGATTGGTGGGCTTACCGGACTTGCCCTTGGGCAACTCGGTTTGCTCGGCGTTAAGGCGCTTTATTCAAATTACAACCAGCTGGTTTATATGGATACAACCCTGATTATCATGGCCATTATTATTTCACTGGGTTCCAGCGTGTTAGCGGGCCTGTACCCTGCCTGGTTAATCTGTAAAACCAGCCCGTCTGTTTATTTAAAAATTCAATAGGAAAACCTCATGTTTGAAATACGCCCCATACTCAGTGCGCTGAGTCGACATAAAAGCAGTACACTGCTCATTGTTATTCAGATTGCAATAACCTTTGCTGTTGTGATTAATGCCATCAGTATTATTCAGCAGAGAATTGCTTTAATGAACAGGGATAGTGGTCTACCAGAAGGCCAGCTTATCACGCTGAATGTCAATGCGATTGGAGAGGACTATAAGCTGGAACAAAATATACGAGCAGACATTGAACTGCTTCGCGCTACGCCCGGAGTGATCGATGCTGTTGCGATTAACCAGGTTCCTTTAACTGGAAACGGTGACTCTAGAGTCATAGCAACCAGTGAAGAAAATTTTAAAAACCAGGTGGTTTTTCCTTCAGGCTTCTTTGCCGGAGATAGTCATACGCTCAATACGTTGGGCGTCGAATTAAGTGCTGGAAAGAACTACAGTGAAGAACAGGTTCAATACACCATGCAGTCAGAAAAAACATCTTCGATTATCATTACTCAGTCACTGGCAGATAAATTATTTCCTGACCAGCCAGCTTTAGGCAAACAGGTTTACCTGGGAGATTTTCATGCAACAGTAATTGCTGTAATCAAAAAAATGTCAGGCCCGTGGGTGCACTTTGATTTTAATGAAGAAAATGTCATTGTTCCTGTTGTCCAGCTGTCTAACTTTAAGCGTATTCTCATCAGAACCGAAGCAAACGCAGTCAGTGAGTTAGCCGGAAATGTAGAAAAATTATTATTAGACAGAAACCCAAACCGGGTCATTACCAGTGTGAGAACATTGAAAGAAGCCAAATCCCGTAGTTATAGCAGCGACAATGCCATGACAAAAATTCTATGGGTAGTTATTGCTTTGCTTATCAGTATTACGGCGCTGGGCATCGTCGGTATTGTGAGTTTTAATGTGAACCAACGGACCCGTCAAATAGGAACCCGACGTGCACTTGGCGCAACCCGAGCTGCCATTCAACGTTATTTTCTTACCGAAAATTTACTCATTACTTCCTTTGGTCTGTTTCTGGGGACGCTGGTAGCCATAAGCTTTAATCATTATCTGGTGCAGAGCTTTGCTATCACTCCTTTTAACTGGCTCTATCTGCCTGCTGGTATGTTAATCATGCTCTGTATTGGATTACTCTCGGTCTGGATACCTGCGCAAAAAGCAGCCAGTGTATCACCGGCTGTAGCAACGCAGAATGTTTAACCAATAATAGCTAGCCGAATACCAGGCGGTCACCGACAACCAGTTGATGGCCGAGCGTTCTGCCTGACCAGTAAGCTTTTGTAAACACCAGCCACTAACCCGCTGAAAGTATAGAATTACACGGCAATCTGAACTAAAATCGGACTATTAATGACTAAAATAACAAATGCAATGAATCAGGTACTTATTATTGATGACAATCAGGGGATTGCTAATGCGCTGGAAGTCTTATTTTCATTGTACGATATTCAAACACTCCATGCAGACACACCAGAAACCGGCGTAGAGATACTGCAATCTGAAGCGGTCGATCTCGTCATTCAGGATATGAATTTTTCAGTCGACACCACGTCGGGAAAAGAAGGCGAAACACTCTTTCAACAAATTCACGAAAAGTATCCTGACTTACCGGTTATTTTGTTGACCGCCTGGGGTAATCTGGAAATGGCCGTTAAACTGGTAAAATCCGGCGCATCGGATTATCTGACCAAACCATGGGATGATGAAAAACTAATTACCACGGTAAAAAATCTGATTGAACTGAGCGAGCTACGTCAACAAACCAGTGCGCTCATTTCAACCAGTAACCACAGAGCACAATCACTGAGTGAGAACTTTGATTTATGTGGTACCTTATTTAACAGCCAGGAAATGTTACAGACGCTCACCATGGCCACTCAGATTGCTCATTCAGATATTCCTGTTCTGATAACCGGACCTAATGGCAGCGGTAAAGAAAAAATTGCAGAAGTTATTCAAGCCAACTCAAGCGTTAACGACAAGCCTTTCGTAAAGGTTAACGTAGGAGCGCTTCCCAGTGAGCTATTAGAAGCGGAACTTTTTGGCGCAGAAGCTGGTGCATTTACCGGCGCACAAAAAAAACGAACCGGACGTTTTGAGGCCGCAAACGGTGGAACCTTATTTCTGGATGAAATAGGCAACCTTCCTTTATCTGGCCAGATAAAATTGTTACGTGTTTTGCAGACAGGAGAATTTGAGCGACTGGGTAGTTCAAAAACACACAAGGTTAATGTCAGAATTGTTAGCGCAACCAACGCCAATTTATTACAGGCAATAAAAGAAGGTAGCTTCAGAGAGGACCTTTATTACCGGCTCAATGTCATCGAGATAAAAGTTGCCTCGCTATCCAGCAGAGATGATGACATTTTACCACTGGCTATCAATTTTATGCCGGACAATTTCACGCTATCGCGCCATGCTGAACAAAGACTTCTTCAGCATAACTGGCCTGGCAATGTGAGAGAGCTGGAAAATGTGATTCGACGCGCCAGCCTGCTGGCAACCGATCAACACATTCGCTGCGAAAACCTGGGATTACCCGAGCCTGATTTGCCGCCCGTTAAAAATAGCCACCAGGCCGAACCAGACAAAACCACGCTACTTGAAATATTAACCCAGAATAAATTCAATATTTCGCAAACCGCCAGGCAGCTTAGCCTGAGTCGACAGTCACTTTATCGACGCATGGATAAGTTTTCAATTCCCAGAGAAAAATAAAGTCTCTCAATAAACAAATACAAAAAACAATTAACAATGACAAACGCGATGA
>JADGFG010000147.1 GCA_016743995.1 Kangiellaceae bacterium
TTACAGTAGCATTTTCACTTAAATAAAAGTAAACTAATACTACGACTGTTATCAGCCATATAGCCTGTGCAATAAACGCCAAAACCATGTCAACCTCCCCTTTCAGCTTTAATTTTAATAACCGATTCGTAGAACAATTACCTGCAGATAGTGAACAAAAAAACTATCCCAGACAGGTTTTCGAAGCCTGTTATTCACGAGTTACTCCCACAAAGGTCAGCTCACCCAAATTGGTTTGTGCAGCTGAAGATGTAGCGGCCTCTCTTGGAATACCGAGTGACCTTTTACAATCAGAGCTTTTTCCACAGGTATTTTCTGGTAACCAGATACTGGACGGAATGCAACCCTATGCAATGTGTTATGGCGGACACCAGTTTGGTCATTGGGCAGGACAATTAGGCGATGGACGGGCAATTAACCTGGCAGAGGTTGTTGATCTGCATGGCCAGAACCAAACCTTACAGTTAAAGGGAGCAGGTATGACTCCCTACTCCAGGACAGCCGATGGTTTAGCGGTTCTGAGGTCATCCGTTCGAGAGTTTTTGTGTAGTGAAGCGATGTTTCACCTGGGTGTTCCAACAACCCGCGCGCTCAGCCTGACACTCACCGGAGAGCAGGTAATGCGTGATATGTTTTATGATGGGCACGCAAAATTGGAGCCTGGCGCCATTGTTTGTCGTGTTGCTCCTTCTTTCCTGCGTTTTGGTAGCTTTCAGCTATTTACCGCCAGAAAGGATATCGCAAATTTGAAGCAATTGATGGCGTTTACAATCAGACATGATTTTCCACACCTGCTCGACCAGGAAGAGCAGTTTACACCTGAAGTTTATGAGCGCTGGTTTGCTGAGGTTTGCCGTACAACTGCCGAACTGATGGTGCACTGGATGCGAGTTGGTTTTGTACACGGCGTCATGAATACCGACAACTTGTCTATTCTCGGCTTAACTATCGATTATGGTCCTTACGGCTGGCTGGAAAATTACGATCCTGGCTGGACCCCCAATACCACTGACGCACGGGGTAAAAGGTACTGCTACCAGAACCAGCCACAAATAGCCCAGTGGAATTTATTTCAGCTGGCTAATGCCATTGCCCCCGTTATAGGACAAGTTGAAGGGCTTGAAAAGTCGCTGAGAGATTATGCCGACAAGTATAGTAACATGGAACATCAAATGTATGCACAGAAGCTAGGTTTGCTGAATCAGAATGATGAACAGGATCAACCTCTCATCACCAGCCTGTTAGATATTTTGAAACGCTGTGAAATTGATATGACTATTTTTTTCAGACAACTGGCTACCGTCGAGAAAATGCAAACTTATGACAAAAAGAGCTTTCTTACGCTGTTTGCTGATACTTTTTATGACTCACAGGATGATAATGTTGCAACAGCCAGAGAAGATGAACTACTTAAATGGTTACTCAAATATCAGTGCAGATTGCAACAACAAAAACTCTCCGATGCCGATCGTAAAATACAAATGAATCGAACAAACCCAAAATTTGTTCTTCGAAACTATTTATCGCAGGTAGCTATTGAAAAAGCCGAAGCTGGTGACTATACAGAAATCAAAACTTTGTTAAGTATTTTAAAATTCCCCTACGACGAACAACCAGAATTTGAACACTACGCGCAAAAACGGCCCGAATGGGCTCGCTCAAAACCCGGTTGTTCAATGTTATCCTGTAGCTCATAAAAACTCATTTGACCAAAAGCGACTAATAGATCTTTATTTATCCCTGACCTGACCAATCATATTACTTGCTCAGCGCAACCGTCAGTATTTTCTTTTCCTGTTCCATTTTTCCAAATTTGACATAGGAGCAATAGAGTTCGTAAACTTGCTCATTCTTAGAATGACAGCTATTCATTAAATTAACATATTGCTGTTCGATGTCTATATTTCTTTTACCGCCAAATAGCTCAAACGAAAAAAACATGTCTTCTCTGACCGTAATCTCAACATCTTTAATGAGCTGTTTATTTTCAATGATTTTACATCTTACTGACTGCATAGCGCTCCCTTATATCATTATCATTTGAGTAAAAATACTTGAGTCGTATTAAAACCTGCAATGAGTTAACTCGATAACGCCATCTCATAAAAAACAACTTCAGCATTACCAAGCGGATCTTCATGAATACCGGTTTTAACATATTCCATTCCCAGTTTTTTCATGATATTAATTGAACCTGCGTTTTCTTCTAAAGCAATAGCACTTAGTTTTTTAACGCTCCCTCTATCAATTAATGCTAATTTAACCGTTTCAGCAGCTTCTGTTGCGTAACCTTTACCCCAGGAATCTCGTTTAAAACGCCAGCCTAATTCAAGATTATCCAATTGAGGATTGTCTGTAAAAAAATCGACAGGCCTGACTAACACCATACCAATAAAAGCGCCTGTCTGTTTTACTGTCACCTTCCATAAACCCCAGCCCTGCTCACTGTTGGTATAGCTTTCCATTCGTGGCACATAAACATCTTGAATTTCATCCATAGAGGTCATTTTACCACCATTAATATAACGCATCACTTCAACGTCCTGGTCGAGCTGAAAAAGTAAGTCAGCATCGGCACGACTCATCAGCTTATAACTGAGCCGCTCTGAATTTTTAATTTGCATCTTATTAACCTGAAAGGAATTTTAAAGTAACAGATAAACTAACCCCATGAAGACACGAATAAACCAAACACATATCGAACAAAAACCATACTAGCATATACCGAAATGTCCTAAACCTTTCGCAGTTCCCCCTGAGTAACTTCAATATAATATCATTATTTCAAAAACAATAGCCACCAACCAGTTTGTTCACTTATTATTAACAGAATGCTCATCAGACATACTGAGCACCACCCTGCCTCTGGCTTCACCACTGATATAATATTTAAGTGCCGCAACAAAATCATTAAGTGGGTAAGGCCCGTCAACAACTGGCACCAACTGACCCCTTTCAAGTTGTTGTGCCATTTCTCTTAACCCTTTATTGGCTTCAAGTATTAACAAACGTAAATGCTTTCCCTTCAATTTTCTGATTAATCCAGACACAGCCAACAACAAAGCCACTCGCCATAGAGAGCCACCAATTGTCAGATAATAGCCTCCCGGCTTTAATGCGCCCAGGTAAGAAAATGGTAAGCGATTAGTCTTAACATCAAAGATCAAATCATAACGCTGCGACATCCGGGTAAAATCTTGCGTCTGATAGTCAATCACCTGATCAAAACCAATTTCTTTTAGCAACGATAATTTCTCCGAAGAGTCTACGCCAGTTACCTTCACCCCATATTGTTTCGCCAGCTGCAAAACCATTGCACCTACGCCGCCGCCTGCGCCATTAACCAATATGCTCATTCCCGCTTTAAGCCGCTGACATCGATTTAAACCTTGCCAGGCTAGTGTCGCAGCGTGAGGAACAGCTGCAGCCTGAACAAAAGTCAGGGATTCAGGTTTTGGCACAACAGCACTTTCAGGAACACAAACATAATCAGCAAACCCGCCAAAACCACAATGATGAAGATCACCATAGACACAGTCACCAATTTTATATTGACTGACATCCGAACCAACGGCTTCAACAACGCCCGCAATATCGCAACCAGGTGTTTTTAGCTTAGGCCGAAACACCCCATAACTCAGTCGCATAACATATGGTTCGCCCAGAAAAATACCCGCGTCCCAGTCATTTATCGTGGTGGCATGAACATTAACAAGAATTTCATCTGGCTGTGGCGTTGGCGTGGCACATTCTTCTATGAGCAAAGATTGAAAGCAACCATACTTCTGATGGATTATTTTTCTCATGGAATCGCCTCGCGTCACTTTTAACTAACAACAGTATACACTAGGTTATTCTAAACCAGACAACCATGAATATAAAATATCCATCAGTTTAACTTTCTGACTAATGTAAGTCTTATCAGGAAAAAGAAGACGTAGCAATGCTTGCTCACAGCTTCCATTTGATTACCAGCTCACTATCATCCCTTAATAGGGGTTTGAAGGGGTAACATTATTTTCATGCTGTTCTTCATTTGAGTTTTCATTCTCCGACGGGTTACCACCTTGTCCATCACAGCCTGTTACAAATGCTCCTCCCGTTAAACCAAGACCTCCCAGGCCATATAAACCAGTCTTACCTGCAATAGCGTAAGCTGCGCCAACGGATGCACCGGTAGCTGCGACTACACCGCCTAAACAGAGTTTCATTCCATGCTTTTGTAAAAATGACTGTTCTTCTGTGCCGGCCGACTCTTCTCTAATATTAATGGCAACGTGACCTTCCCCAACAGAACGGCCACCAAGCTGACCAGAAACAACTGGAACATCAGAAGCATTTTCTTGATTTCCCATTACTACCGGATTAACAACATTACCTGCACCACCTACCATAACAAACACCTCATATTTTAACGACTAATTATCAACGCGACTCACTGTAACAAATCTCGCTGAGAAATAGCGTAAAACTATGTTTTTGTTTGTAGCACAATGATAAACAGGTACAATTTATAAGAGGCTTAAAACAGCAATACTCAAACAAAAAAGCCCGCTCATTGCTGAACAGGCCCATACGTTGTCTTAGTCAGATAAAAATTTTAGCGAGGCCATGATGAGCGACCATCTACCGGCACAGTTCGCTTACCTTCAAAACCATCACAATAATCATTCCCCTGTGACACCACCATTTTTCTTTCTACTTTCTTATATCCGTTGCTGGCCAGCTGACTGGCAGCCCTGGCACTAACCGGGTGTCCCCACATTTTCATATAGTCACTAAAATCCAGTTCCGTTGCTGTTCCTAGTGCAATGGCAACCCAGTCAGAATGAGCAAAGAATTTTCCTGGTTTTTCCCACCACCCACCTAACTCTGCTTCTTTAAAGCTATAGTGACCAAATCCCAAACTATCCCGCCTTGCTAACCACGAATTTTTATTGGCAGCCGCTTTTCTGTATTCTCTTTCAACAATGTGTAAACGAGGTAATAAAAACCAGCCATTTTGTAATTTATTTTCAGCCTGAGCAATCATCATCATTTGAATATAAATCGTAGTACCGTAATTCCACTCTTTAAACAATCGGTTTTTCTTTATTTCTTCTTCTGGCTTATTGGTTTTAGCTGCCCGCTGCAAAGCGTTAAACAGCTCTTCAAACGGTTTACTAAAGCACTCATGACGGTTCCCCGTATTCTTTTTATACCTCGATTTCGAATAGTAAGCATAAAAATTAGTTGTACTATGAACATTCCAGGTTTTATCAATCTTAAACCTGCCCTTCTCCAGACCATGTCCAAATTCATGTAAGTCTCCGTGGTAAACCGGATTAAACTTCCACGTGGTATCATAAGGATTACCCGAACAGCCCGAGCCACATCCCTGCTGATCCGCGTTCATATGTTTAACCTTATCCAACAACTCTATCTCAAAGCCTTTTCTTTTTGCAAAACCATGTATTTCTGGCTCAACATCAATTCCCGGCCCTTTATACCCTGCCAGTATATGCGCGTAATTGTGAATGTAAGTTTCAGCTCCTTTCGCTAACTGCTCCGGTCCAAAAAAGACTTCATGTCGTAAAGATTCTTTCATTTTTTTCACTTTAGAATGAACTTCGAAATTTGGCGTGACTAGCTCAGCCCAGTCAAAATCATTAGCAGCTAGCTTCTGATTAAAGTCCAGGGTATCTTCTGCGCCATTCCAGAACGCATGCTCTCCAATATTTTCAAATTTTAATGAAACCGCTTGCCCATTAGTATCGAAGCCAATTTGTATGGGCCCACCATAAGGTGAGGTAATGCTAATGGTTTCACCTTTATTAATCGGTACAGGGTGAGTTTTAACAAATTTAGGTCGGTTATACGATAAATATTTAACCCGTTCACTCCAAACGTGAGTGGTAAAACTTCGCACGCTACTCATATAAACGGTTGGTGTCGCATTGCTATTATCTAGCCGGGTGATCCTGACTGTTTGTCCGGGTAATGCGTAAACACCTGCCGCTCGAAAATCAGGTTTACTTTGTAAATTAATTGTTTTAGTCGTAGGCGTAATGTGGCTGAAATCTGAACGACTAAAATTTCCTAAATCTGGCTGAGCAAGATTTAATTCACGAAAATTATAAACTGAAAAGTCGGCATATAATGCATGTAGAAACACCATTATATCAGTAGTCTCTTTATGCATGGGATATTTCACTTTCTGGCGATAGTGATCGCCTAATAAAACGAGCAGTTTTTCGAGCTTTAAGCCTTGCTCTCTAAAAATATTACGTTTACTTTCATCTAACCTGCGCATCATTTTCTGAACACTTTCAGCCCCTGCTTTAAACTCCTTTTTGTAACGTGGGTCATTATTCCCTCCGAAATCTAACTTACTGTTAGTCAGGGTAAAACTATAACTTCCACTTTGCAGGTGCGACAACATCACTTTGATCGGCTCAATGTCACCGGTTAATTCAGTTCCGCCCGTGGCATTAATAATTTTTAAAGCGGCGTTAACAAACACCATGCTTTCACTAACGTAAGACGCATCTCCAGTTGTTAAAGCCTGCTCTACCGGATCCCCCTGAACAACCAGCTTAACCACTTCAAGATTAAAAACCAATGACGCTTCACTCTTTGTATCACTAACAATGAGCTTAACACCAGCATATTTTCCAACATCTTTTAAAGTCGGCCGCCCCGACAGCTCACCAGTACTCTCATTAAATTTTATCCAGCCAGGTTTATTCTCAATTGAATAACTTAACTCATCACCATCAAGATCCGTTGATACGGGCTTAAATTTAAAAAGCTGATTCACTGTTGCTTTCTCTGGCTCTCCAGAGATAGTTGGTTCGTTATTCTTTACATCACCGCCGGGATCGGTGCCGGAACCAGTGCCAGGTTCGGGGTCTGTGCCGGAACCAGAGTCAGGTTCGGTGGTTGAATCAGCACCAGGCTCTGTCGTTGAATCAGTACCACACCCCGATAAAAACAGAAGCAATAAAACAATAAACAATGGTGAATTAAATTTCATCAGGAATCCTTATCATCCAAATTAAATATGAGTTGTGTCCTTCCACCTAACAATCGAAGTTCACTACCAGCGAATGCTATAACTAACCGCCATAGCGTAGAAAAATCTAATATATCAACGTTAGAATAATGAAGGCATGCTCAACATCTCAGTTGCTAATGGCAAACTGTAAGGAACACAAAGAAAGATGTAAAAATACGTAGTTCCTAAATAGAGTTTTCTTGTTTAAGAAATATATTTTCTTGTTTAACTAAAACCACAAAAACCCGGTGATACCGGGTTTTTGTGGTTTTTTACAACATGATTAAATCAGTTTATTCATACTGAGTTCAATAAAAGAAAGAACTTTTAACGAGGCCAGGATGAACTGCCATCAACAGGCACGGTACGCTTACCTTGAAAACCATCACAATAATCATTCCCCTGTGACACTACCATTTTTCTTTCTACCATTTTATATCCATTGCTGGCCAACTGACTGGCAGCCTTGGCACTGACCGGATGCCCCCACATTTTCATATAATCACTAAAATTCAGTTCTGTTGCAGTTCCTAACGCAATAGCAACCCAGTCAGCATACGCCAGAAAATCCTCAGGCCTATCCCACCACGCCCCCAACTGTGCTTCTGCAAAACTATATTGACTAAATCCCAAATTATCACGCTTAGCCAACCACAAACTTTCATTACGGGTCGCTTTTCGATACTCCCGCTCAATAATGTGTAAACGAGGCAGCAAGAACCAGCCATTTTGCAGTTTATTTTCCAGCTGAGTCAGCATCATCATCTGAATGTAAATCGCGGTACCATAATTCCATTCCTTAAACAAAGGACTACTCTTTATCGTTTCTTCGGGGCGATTGGTTCTAGCTGCCGACTGCAAGGCATTAAACATTTGATCAAACGGCTTACTGAAGCACTCATGGCGGTTACCCGTGTTTTTTGTATACCTGGATTTAGAATAGTAAGCATAAAAATTAGTTGTGCTATGCCCATTCCACTCTTTATCAAATTTGAATCTTCCTTTTTCCAGACCATGTCCAAATTCATGAATGTCACCATGAAAAACCGGATTAAACTTCCACGTTGAATCATAAGGATTACCTGAACAAGCCCCACCACACCCCTGCTGATCAGCATTCATATGTTTAACCATGTCCAGCTCTTCTATCTCTAGCCCTTTACGACTTGCAAAGTTATGTATTTCTGGTTCAATATCTATTCCCGGCCCTTTATACCCAGCCAGTAAATGGGCGTAATTGTGAATATAAGTTTCTGCACCTTGCGCTAACTGTTCCGGTCCAACAAAAACTTCATGTTGTAAAGACGCTTTCATTTTGTCGACTTTAGAATGAACTTCAAAATTGGGCGTGACCACTTCCGCCCAGTCAAAATCATTGGATGCCAGCTTCTGATTAAAGTCCTGAGTATCTTCCGCACCATTCCAGAATGCATGTTCACCAATGTTTTCAAATTTTAATGAAACAGCTTGTCCATTGGTATCAAAACTAATTTGTACAGGCCCACCATAAGGAGAGGTAATACTGATGGTTTCTCCTCTACCAACCGGTACGGGGTGTGATTTAATAAATTTGGGTCTGTTGTACGATAAATCTTCCACCCGTTTACTCCATACATGTGTGGACAGTGATCGCACACTACTCACAAAAATCGCCGGTGTCGCATTGCTATTATCTAATCGGGTAATTTTTACAGTCTGTCCGGGTAAAGCATAAACACCAGCGGCGCGAAAGTCTGGCTTGCTCTGTATGTTAATCGTTTTTGTCGTCGGTGTAACATGGCTGAAATCTGAGCGACTGTAATTCCCTAAATCTGGCTGAGCAGGATTTAATTCGCGGAAATTATACACTGAATAATCCGCATATAACGCCTGTATAAATTTCTGTATGTCAGCCGTCGTTTTATGCATGGGATATTCCACTCTCTGGCGATAATGATCGCCTAATAAAACAAGTATTTTTTCTAACTTTAATCCTTGTTCATTAAAAATATTACGCTTACTTTCATCCAACTTGCGTAGCATTTTCTGGACACTTTCAGCACCGGTTTTAAACTCATTTTTGTAGCGAGGGTCTTTGTTCCCCCAAAAATCCAACTGACTGTTAGTCAGGGTAAAACTGTAATTTCCACTCTTTAAATGCTGTAACATAGTTTTAATCGGCTCAATATTTCCGGTTAAGTCTGTTCCACCTGTTGAATTAATGGTATTTAAAGCCGCATCAACAAACAGCATACTGTCATTAACGTAAGAAGCATCTCCCGTTTTTAAAGCTTGTTCTACCGGGTCACCCTGCACTACAGGCTTAACCACTTCTACATCAAAAACCAGTGAAGCGTCACTCTTTGTATCACTAACAATCACCTTAATATCTTCGTGTCTTCCAATATCATTTAAAGCCGGTCGTCCCGACAGCTCACCAGTATTTTCATTAAAGTTTATCCAGGCTGGTTTATTTTCAATTGAATAACTTAATGCATCATCATCGGGATCGGCTGATACAGGTTTAAAACGAAACTCCTGATTGACAATGGCGTTATCTGGCTCCCCAGTAATCGTAGGTGCCCCATTTTGTCCATCACCAGGTTCAGTACCGGAATCAGTACCACATCCCGACAAAATGAAAAGCATTAAAAACATCAAAAAATGTGAATTAAGTTTCATCAGAAATCCTTACTATTTAAATTGAATTATGCTTGTAACCATCAAAAAATAACCAGCCACTCTGCTACAAACTGTTACTGTAATGATTAACTAAACTGTAGAAAAACTTAATATATCAAAATTGCAATAGCAGCAAATTGCTGAATATCTCACTTATTGATGACAATCTGTAAGAATCCCGAAGGAAGATGTAAAAAAGTGTAGATAAATAAAACTTAACTTTAAGCTAAGTTTTTCGTTAAAATGAGGGTGATGAATGACTGTCTGATACTTATTATTGTGCGGTCTGAGATCTTTTATGGTCAGATATTTATTATCAATGGCGGACTGCCTGATCGTTTTTTCAAACAGCGCCATTTGTTGACTGAAAGCAATTAAATACGATTATTTAAAGGCCATTATTTTTGAAGACTATTACTTTTAAAGGGAAAAACTCGGGGACACCCATTACTCAAAATATACCGAAATACTTCCCAGTAGACAGCCCACGAATAATCAGGTAAATTAATTACCGTCAATCAAAAAACAATCAGGAAGTTTAATCATGACAAGGGCTCGTCAATCCATTATCGATTTAGAATCCACACCCTACTACCACTGCATAGCCCGCTGCGTCAGGCGTGCTTTTCTTTGTGGTGAAGACCATTTAACGGGCAATAACTTTGAACACCGCAGAGAGTGGATCACAGAGCGGTTAAGTTATCTGGCCAGAACCTTTTCCATAAAAATTGCCAGTTATGCCATTATGAGTAACCATTATCATCTTGTATTGAGAGTCGATGCTGATAAAGCGAAAGACTGGAGTGAAGCCAATGTTATTCGGCGTTGGAAACGAATTTACAATATTCCCCCTATTGTTCAGCAGTACATTAAAAACTCACAATCTGAAGCCATTGCTGCTGTTGCTAAAGATATAATTGAAAAGTGGCGACAGCGCTTGACCGATATCTCATGGTTTATGCGTAACCTGAATGAATATCTGGCGCGTAAGGCGAATAAAGAGGATGATTGTAAAGGCAGGTTCTGGGAAGGACGATTTAAGTCTCAGCCCTTACTCGATGAATCAGCAGTCATTACGGCCATGGCTTATGTAGACTTAAACCCCATTAGAGCTAAAATAGCTAAAACACCAGAAAAATCAGATTTCACTTCCATTCAACAACGCATTAACAAACTGAAAAAACAACCCATAACAAATATTCCACTAATGTCACTCAGCACTTCAAATCAACAGAGCCATCAAAATAACATAACCTTTTCAACCCGAGATTATCTGGAACTGGTTGACTGGTGTGGCAGAGCTATATTACCCAACAAACGCGGCTATATTGATAACAACAAGCCTCCCATCTTACAAAGGCTTAACATGAACGCTGAAGGCTTTGTTGACCTGATGAAAAAACAGGATGACCTGTCTCAGTTGACCGTAATTGGCTCATCAACGGTGGTGACTCATTATCTGGAAAAACTGGAGCAGAAATTCATCAAAGGCATGCACCTGAATAAATCCATTTTTACCTGAGACTAATTCACTTCAATCGACTTCATCTGACTATCGGAAACTTCTGAGAACATCGTACGCATTCAATTCAGCTTTTCAAAAAAATTAGAGCTTATCTTTATTATTCCACCCAAAGATAAATCTAATTTCGACAGTCTACTTTAATATTTAGAGTTAAAATCTGTTCTCACAGCGATCAACATAAAGTAAGTTCTCAAAAAGCTGTGGCCAAACGATAGCATCACTCAGAAATATAATCACTTAACAGTGGTATTGTTTCTTTTTTAAACAGTCTGTCACCC
>JADGFG010000148.1 GCA_016743995.1 Kangiellaceae bacterium
AATGTCTAAATCCTGACCAACCTGTAAGGGGTCGTTATTAATATCCAGTGTGCCAAAACGTGATGACCGTGCTCGCTCTGTCCCATCTACATAAATGACCTGTTCGCCGTTACGCCAGGTTACTGCAATATGATGCCATCGTCCAGGAGTGATATTTGCACCATTGGTGGTTAATGTTGCCCACCGCCACCACCAGAATATTTCACCACTGGTATTGATATGAAACTCATAATTTTCATCTTTTGAAATAATTGATTTTAACCCCGAACTCGGAATAACATTGGTATTAATCCAGGTTGTAATGGTCAGGTTGTCAGGAATATCGAGTAAGGAGTCGCTTGTGCTTGTGTCATCATCTAACTGAATAAAGCTGATGGAACCGTTGAATATGCCATAACTACAGGTGCCTGGGTCACCTGGGATAGCGGGGCTAGCGTTTTCTGTTAATGCACTAAATGCGGTTAAGTGGAGGTCATTTCCTGAGGAGTCGAGCACTTCATTGTTAGTGCCATTCCAGAATAACTCGTCGAAACGCCATTCGCCGATTAAATTAAGTGGACAACTCCTGGGGCTGCCGTCCCAGCCATTACCTGCGCTCTGGTTATTATAAATATTGCTGATTTCTGCTGGAGTCAGTAAATGGTCAAATAACAACATTTCATCCAGTAGACCTGATAGTGCCTGATTACTGGCAAAGCCGCCGCCAACAAAGTCTTGCTCCTGGCCAATAACAAAGCCATTGGTAACAACTTCAATGGGAAACTCCCCTTCAGGATGAGTAACACAGCCTTGAAAAATGTTATCAATGTACAAGCATGAGCGTCCGTCAGTTGATCTGACTTCTCGTGTCCAGACAAAATGTCTCCAGGTACCGGTATCAATCTCTGAAGTAATTACTGAAGAACTGTCGAATCCTGAACGGTTAATTGTTGGTCGAAAAGTTTCTTCATCATAGAAATACATGACGGCTTCATTTGATGTAGAGTTACTGGCGGCTGATATGATTGTTTGCCTGGAACCGCTAGAGGTATTTAGCCAGAACGAGAATGAAAAATCATTCAAATTATTAAATGCGTTGTGGTTGAGTGTTAAATAGTCTGAAGTTCCTGTTGCAGACAGATCGGCGGCATTACACAGAAAACCATTGGTTGTTGTTGCTGAACTGGCAACACCATGATAATTATTGCCCGAGCTATCTTTTATTTCATCACTGGTTCCGTTCCATTGTTTTTCGTCCATTCGCCATTCTGCAACCAGAATAGTGGAGATAAAATTACTGCCGACGGCTGCGAATAATTTTCCAGACAGGCTAAGACCAATAAGAAGACAGGCAAATGTTTTAGTCAGACTTAACAAACAGAACTCTGGACGTTACAAGCTACAAGAGTGCTTGCTTGGTTTCTTCAACTTCGACGGCTAGCTCATCGACCATAAAGACTTCAGTTTGATGGGCCAGTCCCAGTTTTTGAAAAGCGGGGACGGTAGAAGTGTCTAAATCGGCGTAGGGGTTTTCACCTTCGGCATAGGACTGTAATTTTGCAACAGTGACTACATCGACATAATCAGCGGTGGGGGATTCGTTTCTTGTAAAGTCAGTACAACCCAGAGGGACTGCTCTTAACTCATCAGGAAATTCCCATGCTTTCAAAATTGCTCGACCGACTTTTCCATGTAGTCGGTTAATGATTTTGTCTAATACTTCCTCATGTTCAAGAATTTGAGGGTTTTCTTCAGCCAGGGTCAATATGGGAAGAATGCCTATTTCGTGAACAAGGCCTGCCAGGGTTGCCTGATCAGGTTTTAGCTGGGTGAAATTACTGGCAAGAACATGACTGATAGAAGCGACGTCTAGTGAATGTTGCCAGGAAGCTCTTAATCTTCTATCTACGGCATCGTGTGTCGCCTGAAACATTTGTTCCATCGCCAGGCCCGTTGCCAGGTTGCGTACAAAGGTAATACCCATTCTGGTGATAGCAAGCTGTAAATTATCGACAATGACAGCGCCTCGAATCAAGGGGCTATTAGCAACTTTAATAATTCGGGCGGCCAGTGCGGCATCCTGTCCGATAACACCCGCAAGATTGCCTGAGCTCACCTCGGGATCATTGACTGCTTCCCTTATTTTTAACGCGACTTCTGGCAGGGTAGGAAGAGTCAGCCTGTCATTGGTGATGGCATCAATTAGCTCTGCTAAAAACTCTTTTTCTAAACTCATGTAATTTTTCTTAATTAAGTCAATTAATTAAGCTTAAGTATAGGACCATTTTCGCTGTTAAGCTGAAAATATTTATTTTTCAGGTCGTTATCTTTGATTAGTGCCAATAATGCAGTTCCATTGGGTGGAGAGCTTGCGGTGCAGATGATTTCACCCGCTGATTTGTTATTGGCCCAGATTTTAGTCTCGGGCGTTATCTCAATGAGAGTTTTACTGGTCAATAAGTGCATATGAGACTTTAGTTTTCCTTTATATTGCATTCTGGCGATAACCTCCTGTCCGGTGAAGCAACCTTTGTTAAAGTCCACCGCGTTGAGGGCTGGTAAATTAAGGTTGTGAGGAAGGAATTTACTTTGAGTTGATAACGTTAACCAGGGGATCTGACGTATTGCCAGTTGATAAAACCAGTCATTATCCTGTTCTGGCCGATCAAGCTCGCTGGCACTGTTTTCTATCGGGGTGAGTCGTAACGTCAATTGGCTATCTGACAGGGAAAACTGTGCTTTTTGTATTGAATGAGTATTAATATCGGGTTCTGAATCAGGTTGAGATGAGTGAAAAAAACTATCGATTTTGAATTGTTCTGAAGTATCGCTGATTTCTGTTTTAAAAAACACGGCGTATTTGTTTAAATGAATGATAGTTGATGCAACTATTTCTTTCGACATGATCAGATAAATGACATCGTCAACTTTAGCTGCCCAGAATAATGTAACAATGCGCCCCTGATGAGTACAAATTGACGAAAGTTGTAACTTATTTTGCTCCATTTCTTCTGCATTAGTTGATATCTGACCTTGTAAAAACTTTGTGCTGTCATTACCTGATATTTTTATGCAGCCGAGCGCTTTTAACTGATAAATTATATTATGACTGGAATTACTGGCTAACTTTAGGCTCATAACGGCAAGTTGCAATAGATTAAGGAATATTTCAGTAAGGTTAATTCATTAAGCTACGAAAAAACAGCTGAAATAGACAATTACCTTAAACTTAGCGCTTACTGTTTAATTTAACAGCTGATATGATCAGCTTTGTTATGTCCGATGATTAAAAAACGAGCCTTTTATGAGTGATAATACAAACAACAATGTTTCTACAAAAACCAGGTTAACCTGGCAATGTAGGAGAGGTATGTTAGAGCTTGATGTTATTCTGATTCCATTTTTAGAGCAATATTTTGAGCAACTGGATTTGTCAGAGCAGCAAAAATTTGAAAAGCTATTGCAGGAAGCCGATCCAGATTTATATACCTGGATTATGGGATTTGGCGCATGTGACAAAACAGAGTTGGTTGAAATTATTGAAACTATTCGAGATAAGATGAAAATTAGTCATTAGTGCTGGTCGTCAGGTCTGGTCACTAAACCTGGTCATTAAATCTGTTGTTAATTTTATGGTATTGTATTTGATTGAAATAAGCATATTTGTTTAAATCGGCTGTTTATTTGTGGTGGCTGTCTGACTAAGTGCTACTGACTAATGTACTGGTTTTAAGTAGGAAAACAGTTTAAATGGAGTTTCATTCGATAAAATGAAAGTTGTAGCGCGATTTCCAGTGAAAAGCTCATCAGTACTATCGGGAGGGCTTATTCTGTTTCATCTTTTTTTAATCTCTGTTATTTTTTCGCAGGTCACATTTGGTGTTATGGCTTTTCTGGCCATCATCTTGACGGTTATCTCCTGTTGTCTCTGTTTCAGACAATACTACAAGATTACTCAGGCCAGTGATGATTTGTGCTGGGATAGTGAGCGATGGGGGATGACCACAGACAAACAGTTAAAATTATTAGTATTTCTTGAGTTACAGCCAGAAAGCTGGGTTTCTGGCTGTATGAGCCTGCTTTATTTTACCGCTGATGATGATAAACATGTCTGGCTATTTACCCGAGGTAACCTGGGAAGTCGTGCCTATAGTGAGCTGACATACCTGGTTAATCAGGACCTCAGCGCTCAGATGAATACAGATAAAAAATCTATCTAACTGCTTTATCTGTATTCATCTGACTTCTTTAGTCCAGCTTTGAAATTATCGTATCTTTTAATTGTTTACTCGCTTCCGGGTAATCCAGGGTGTAATGTAACCCACGGCTTTCTTTGCGTCTGATGGCACATTCTATAATGAGTTCTGCCACCGTCAGCAGGTTACGAAGCTCAAGCAAGTTACTACTTACTTTGAAGTTAGAGTAATACTCTTTTACTTCCTCCTTAAGCAGCTGAATTCTGCGCTGCGCTCGTTCCAGGCGTTTTGTTGTCCTTACAATACCCACATAATTCCACATCAAATGACGAAGTTCATGCCAGTTATGAGAAACAACCACCTCTTCATCAGAGTTTGACACCTGGCTTTCGTCCCAGCTGGGCAGTGTTGTCATAGCAGGGTGAGTTTCATTTTTCTGGGCCAGAATTTCGTTCGCTGCCGCGCGGGCATAGACCAGGCATTCCAGTAAAGAATTACTGGCCATTCTGTTAGCGCCGTGTAGTCCCGTGTGAGCGACTTCTCCAACTGCAAATAAATTGACAATATCGGTTCTTGCATCGGTATCTACAACAATGCCACCACAGGTGTAATGCGCTGCGGGTACAACTGGAATTGGCTGTTTAGTGATATCAATATTGAGATTGAGTAACCGCTGATAAATAGTGGGAAAATGAGATTTAATAAAATCGTCTGCTTTATGGCTGATATCAAGATAAACACAATCAATTCCAAGGCGCTTTATCTCATGATCGATGGCGCGAGCAACGATATCTCTGGGCGCCAGTTCTGCTCGTTTGTCAAAGCGAGGCATAAACCGCTCTCCGTCTGGCAGTTTTAACAGAGCTCCTTCGCCTCTTAACGCTTCTGTAATAAGAAACGAATGCGCTTTGCTATGAAAAAGACAGGTAGGATGAAACTGATTAAATTCCATGTTCGCGACTCTGCAGCCACTTCGCCAGGCCATAGCGATACCGTCACCACTGGAGACATCGGGGTTACTGGTATATAAATAAACCTTACTTGCGCCGCCAGTAGCCAGTACTACAAATTTTGCGGCAAACACTTCAACCTGATCGTTGCTTCGACTTAGCGCATAGGCGCCAAGACAGCGATTATCGTGACCAATTAATCCGAGCTTATGGGAGGTAATGAGGTCTACAGCGTTATAGTTTTCAAATAACCGGATATTTTTTTCATCTTGTACAAGAGACGACAAAGTGGTTTGTACTTCCTTACCCGTCGCATCCGCAGAGTGAATGATTCTACGGTGACTGTGGCCACCTTCCTGGGTTAAATGGTAGTCATTCGAGTCAGCTTTATTTTCTCGACTAAATGAGACGCCTTTGTCAATTAACCACTGGATTGCGTTTCGGCTGTTTTCTACGGTATATCTGACCGCTTCTTCATCGCACAATCCCGCGCCTGCATTCATGGTATCCCTGACATGTGAATCAACAGAGTCTGCATTATCCAGAACCGCCGCGATGCCTCCCTGGGCATAATAAGTAGAGCCTTCAGATAATTCGCTTTTACATAACAGGTTTATTGTAAAATGAGGGCTTAGTCGTAGTGCACAACTCAGTCCAGCAGCGCCACTGCCAATAATTAAGACATCTGACTGATGATGAATAGTCATATTTAAATACTATTTTGTTAAAGATTACGTATTTTGCTGAATTCTAATGATAAAATCCAATAGAGAATTGAATTATCTGTTTTTTGGCCGGATTGATTGTATTAATCATAAAATTATGGAAAATAGCAACAAGGCGTTTATCAGGGCTATTGCAGGTTCAGGTTCGAAGTCAGGTTTCAGATTCAGGCTAACCGATTGAAAAGTTGTATTTTATTTGAGCTGATTGGTGTTTTTTGATAATTAAAGTCTATGATAGGTGGAACTTATTCCATGGACAGGTGGTCAACAATTATCGCTAAATGATATAGATTTATCTAAATGATATAGATTTATAGAGAAGGGCTATGAGCCGTACTTATTTTGTGTAAACTAAAACGATTGACGAAAATTAGAGTTACCCCGGTACATCGGAGATACGTATTATTAGTGTTAGCGGTGTTGTTTGTGTTTAGAGGGCTACCTGGTTTATTAAAAGCGACTTAAATGTAAGTTATTCAGCCTGAGGCGAGAGTCGTCTGTATGGGTTGGGTTTGATTGGAAAATAAAAATTAAATGAAGAATGAGACTGATGCTGAATTGGTTAAAAGAGTACAACGAGGTGAAAAACGAGCTTTTGATTTTCTGGTGTCCAAATATCAGAGTAAAATTTTTACGATAATTGGCCGTTTTGTTAGCGATCAGGCTGAAGTTTACGATGTTGCTCAGGAAACTTTTATTAAAGCGTACCGAGCGCTACCCGATTTTCGTGGTGATAGTGCTTTTTATACCTGGATCTATCGTATAGCCATTAATACTGCTAAAAACTATTTAACGTCGAGAGGGCGTCGGCCGCCATCTTCAGACATTGACTCACAAGATGCTGAAAGTTATGGGGTAGGGGTGGCTTTACGAGAAAACGCATCACCCGAAAAACTACTGATGCGCGATCAATTGCAAGCCATTATTTTTGATACGATTGATAATTTACAACAAGATTTAAAACAGGCCATTATGCTCAGGGAAATTGAAGGACTTAGTTATGAAGATATTGCCTTGAAAATGGGGTGTCCTGTGGGAACCGTCAGGTCACGAATATTCAGGGCCAGAGAGGCCATTGATGAGAAAATAAAACCGCTATTGAGTGACAGATCCTGAAAATGACAAATATCTGAAAAACGCAGGGAACTTTTTGTCAGTCGTTATGTCAGAGGTGGACATAAAAGACAATGAAATTGCCTTGTTTTGTGTCAGGTAATGAGGTTTTATAATATTTACCGTTTGGTAAGTGATATTTGTAGTGAGTAATATTTATTTTAGTGTGGGTTTGTAAAGGTGTTTTTAAACTGATTGTTACGGTGTTAACTGGAAGACAGTTTGTTGTTAAAAATGACTTTGCAGATATAAATCAGAACAGACAGGTAGTTGGAGTAATTCAAATAGTATGACTTTGAGTAATGATTCACAAAACAGACTTGAGCAGCTTTCGTCTCTTCTGGATGAGCCGTCAGTGCGTTCTGAGGATGCTGACAGTGCACTTAATGAACTATTGTCTGATGATGAAAGCCATGAAGCCTGGTATAGATATAACCTGGTGAGTTCGGTGCTTAAACAAGAACATTCAGCGTTCAGCTCTTATGATTTCACTCATTCAATTTCAGCGTTAATTAAAGAAGAACCTTCGATAGTCGCCTTCCCGGAGCAAACTATTCTGGCAAGTGATAAGAATGCTAATCATTCTGCAGGTTTGAACTCTCAAGTTTCCAATGTCGTTTCTTTATGGCGTCGGGCTGGTGGCGGTTTGGCTATTGCTGCTTCAGTTGCGTTTGTAATGGTGTTTTCTGTTCAAATGATGAATTCTGGAACTGACACAACATTAGTTAATGGGTTAGATTCAGCTAAGGTCGATAACGGCACACAGTTGTCTACGCCGCATCAATCAGAGTCAGAGGTTGCAGAGCAGGCCCGGCTTGATGAAATTCAGTTTATGTTAGATAAAATGAATCAAAATCGTTTAAATGCTAATGAACAACTGGTTGATGGTGAGGTTATTTTTTCTAAAGTTGTTCGGCCAAACAATATGAACTCATTGGAAAGACAGGTTCGAAATATGAAAAAACCGTCGGAGAAGAAAGAGCAATAATGGTAAATTGTTTTACATTTCCATAAAAAAAGGCAGAACCTGGTTTTGCCTTTTTTTATGGAAGCGCTATTCAGCCAGTCATTAAAAAGTACGCTTTTTGTTAAACGGGTTTGTTTTGTTATGAATCTATATTTCTACAAAATACCCGTATAATGAAATCTTGAAAAGATTATCCTGGAATTTCTGATATGTTATATGAATCAGGTCTTGTGATTTCAATAGAAAACGATATCGCTCTAGTCAATACCAAAGCCAGACATACCTGTTCCTCCTGTAAAGCAGAGAGTAGTTGTGGGGCGGGGGTTCTGGAGCGTTATTTTGGGGGAGGCCTATTTGTTTCCTCTATTCAGAATACGCTTAACGCACAGCCAGGCGATGAAGTGGTAATCGCAATTTCTGAAACAAAAGTGACTCAAGCTTCTTTTATTGCTTATTTATTACCACTACTTGGACTCATTGTTGGTTCAATAAGTGGACACTTTATTTTTTATCAGGAAATATTCAGTATTATTCTGGGGGCAGTCGGGTTTGGGTCTGGCTTCATAATAATAAAGGTTTATCACCAGAAACTGGTAAAATCTCACCGGTATATACCTCAAATGATCAGCAAAAAAACACTTCGTTCCAGCCCATCCTTAAAAGAAAGTTTTGATGTAAAAAACTTATGACTTGTATGTTTCTCTTTGCGAATTGCTTATAGCCATTCAATTCTGATGATAGCTGTTGCGGAGCAGCGAATTTTAATTTAATGATTTTCGTAATTGGCTTTGCTATTATCACTGCGTTATTTTAATGAGATCTGGCAATAATTCATCAGGTGGAACAATATAATGCAAATCTTAAGAAATCTAATATATCTGGTTGTTTGTGTTTTTATTTCAGCCAATTCATATGCTGCCAGTCACTATGGAAAAGTCAGAGCAGGTAAAGCAGAGGCTTCATTTAAGGTTAATTATCTGGGATCAATGAAAATAAAAGGTCAGGGTGGTTCCTTTGTCGATGTTAAAGATGATGTTGGCTATGGATTTGAATTTGGCTATAACATTAGTGACCAATTGAATGCCAGTTTTGAATTTACCAGCAATTATACGGGTTATGACGCGGTGATAGTTACTGAAGAAGTGACCGCAAGAACAATTCCAGTCCGACACAAAATGGATATTTATAATTCGCAGTTTAACTTTACTTATAATTTTAGCAAGGAAGCGATATCTCCATTTATTGCTGGCGGTCTTGGCTGGAGCTATATTGATTCAAACATTGCTACCGGTCCACCTATTGACGTTTGCTGGTGGGATCCCTGGTGGGGATATATTTGTAGTGCGGTACAGAGCACTTATTCTGAAACAGAGTTCTCTTATAATGCAAAAGCAGGTGTTCGCTGGGATGTTAACCGTCAGCTCTTTTTTGTTGGAAGTTATGGTGTGAACTGGTTTAGTTTTGATCATGCAAGAACAGCAAATACAGACATGTTGAAATTTGAAGTGGGCGTGAAATTTTAATAACCCATGACAGGTTGATAGTTCATTGAAAAAACAAATAATAAAATTTGTAGGTTTCATCACACTGTTCTTTAGCTCTGTTGGTGCTCATCTGAGTTATGCGGCCGCTGAAAAAACAGCTGAAAATGCAGAACTGGTAACGATTGAAAGTGCTTTTGATCCAGACAGAGTCACTAATTCTGTCTGGTCCGATCTTGAAGTAAAGCCTGACTTTTTTGCTAACCCGTATCGTATTTCAATATTTGATGAACAGCATGGAGAAGATTCAGACAGGCTCTGGTCACAGACTAAAACCATATTTGGTCTTGGTCTTGGGGTTGCTGGTTTTATTGCGCTGTTACCAGAGGACATTTCAAACTGGCATCGTTCTAAAGATAATTCGCTTGCACAAAAATGGTGGAATAATGTTAAAGAAGGACCTTATTGGGATCGGGATAAGCATTACATTAACTATATAGGTCACCCTTATTTTGGTGGTGTTTATTATCAGATTGCTCGAAAATCGGGTTACCGGCAATGGGACGCCTTTATTTATTCAAGTTTAATGTCGACTTTTTACTGGGAGTACGGTGTAGAAGCTTTTGCGGAAGTGCCTTCTGTTCAGGATCTCGTTGTTACTCCGGTTGCAGGCTGGGTGTTTGGGGAATGGATGTTTCATCAGGAGCAGGCTATTCGTTCGCAGGGTGGAACGGCTATGGACTCTGAGTTTTTAGGTGACCTGGCTTTATTTTTCCTGGACCCTGTTGACTCGATAGGGCGGGGAATTAATTCTCTGTTTGATAAAGACATCATTAAAGCAGGAACTGGTACTATCAGTTTTAAACAACAGGTAATGCCTGATGGTGTGAGCACCGATGACATTGTTCAACTTAATTTCAGTTATCAATTCGATGTAGATAATAAACCGGCAGATAAAGGACTATCAATAAATTCAGTATCCACTAAAAGCAGCATAAGTCGAGATCCGGTTGACACGGGTATTGTTGGTGTTTCAATGGGGGTTGGTTATGGCCGTTTTGACGCTGAGTGGAATATTGATAATAGTTATTACTCAACGGCTTCGATTGGTTTGTATTTTTCTCCTCAGTTTTCTGCTTCTCTGAGTTATGCTGCGACTCATTTAAATGAAAAAGTGTCGGGAACACAATTCAGGTGGGAAAACTATAATATTAGCGGTCAGTTTTATTTTAACGAGAAGAATAGACTCAGACCGTATATTGCCGTGGGGATTGGCGAGATGTTACGTGATGAAGACAATGACGCTAAAACGTTTCAGTCGCACCTGGGGACGGGTTTATACTACAAATTGAATAGTAACTGGGCTGTGCAGGCTGATTGGCGAATCTGGTACAGTAGTCGTTTTCAGCGTATTGAGAATACGGTAGATAGTCATATAATTTATCGTTTTGGTGGTGGAGAGCGTTAAGTCTGTTTCGCAAGGCTTCGCTTTCTTGCGAGTTACTTTTGGCCAAAGCCCCAATAAGTAACCAAAATGTCTTTTTCGCTTCAGGCGAACTTGTTTTCTTAAATTTGTGATAGCGATATGACTTCACTGTCGTCATTCATTGAGAGTGAAATAATGGGAAGGGAAAAACTCGCTGCGCTCAGACATTCCCCTTCTTATCCATCATTTCATCCATTTCACAGAATCGTTCACAGGCGCTCGGCAGGGGGTATTTGTTAGAGTCGTCATTTAACTAAGTAGAAAGTCATTGAACAGGTAGACGTTCTTCGTCACTAAAACTCAAACACAGAATTCATTAGCGATGCCCAGTGCCAACGCAAAAGTGCTTTTTTGCGTTCTTTTTTAGCCAGAAAAAAGAATGTCGCAGTC
>JADGFG010000319.1 GCA_016743995.1 Kangiellaceae bacterium
ATAAACTGAACAGGGTGATGAGTGTTGTAGCTATAATGAATAAATTTTTCATGATAATTTCCTTATCGTTAATCAATAGTTTGTTAATAACTTATGTATTAATTAAAAAGTTACTTGAGTACTGGGTCGCCACCATTTTTTCGCATCATTTCTACTTCTTTCAGATCAAGTTTTGATTGAGGTTGATGAGTTTTCTGGTTAAGCATCACAGGACCTTTCATTTCCAGAGGCTGTGCTTCTTTAAAGACTGGAGAAGAAAATCGAGCTTTAATATTGGCAGAAGAAAATGTTTTTCTGGTTATTTTCTTACTTTGTTGCAGTTCTCGCGTTCGTTGTTTGAGTACTGCGACAAATCCGAGAGTATCTACCATACTGTTCGATGAAGATGTTATCGATTTTGACTCTCCATTGGCAGAACTATAACTGCGACTAAAGTTGGCTGTACGCTTGCTGATACCCTGCTCGCTCGCAATTGAGTGACTGCCCAGTTGAAATTGTGTATTCGAATTGAGAAGTAGCGGAACGCCTTCCGGGTTAGTCACAACGCCATTCAGGTCACGATATTTTCCCTGGCTACAATTGACTAACGGACAGATTAGCTGATTATTATTCTTTACAAAAAGAATATCCGTATCGCCTTTATTAAAGTCGGGAACATCTGACACTTCTAAAAATCGAATGATGTCGCCTTTCTGTTGCTGCCCACCCATAAAACGTAAAGTGATTTTTTTATTATCCGGTACGCCAAGAACAACATCCTGTACCGAGTAAGTCACAAAAGTATGGGGAATGCCATCGGAAGAGTCCTGATAGCTGACATCGACAACTTTGCCTTTGAAAACCAGATCAGAACCTGTCAGGAGTTTGTCCGTATCAACAAGTTTGTTGTCAATGGTTTGTGCTGAAAGCTGACAGCTTAACACCAGGGCAATTGCAGTACTTATTATTTTACTCTTTTTCATCGTTATATTTCCTTATAAAGATATAAGTTAAAGTTAGTTAAACAACATTTACCTGAAAAACAAATAATGATCGCCGTCATTCAGGTAAAGGTGTAGTGCTTTAACAAAGAGATTTATCTCAGGGTAATTTTTAAAGTTGACTTTTTTAGTGGTAAATTAATTATGGTTGTAAATATTTTATTTAAGGGAGAGAGAACAGGGGGGAAGTGACTTACCATAGTGAAAAACAATTCTGATTAATTCGTCAGAATTACAGTGGAAATAGCGAGAACATATTTTGTAATAACGGAATTTTTTTATTCAGCTCAATTAGTATTGAGCTGATAATCAGGCTGAAATTGCCAGACACGAATAATTTCCAGGATATCAGTATCTTTGCTCATTTCCCGGGTGAGCGGTTTAAAGGGAGCTGCAAGACGCACTATTCGTAATGCAGCATCGTCGAGTATTTTCTGGCCCGAGCTTTCCACGATATAAACCTGGTTGATGGTACCATCTTTATTGATAGCGACTTTGAGCGTCAGGTTACCAAAGACTTTGTTCAGGCGGGCTTTGTCGGGATAATTGTCATTGCCGACTCGTTCAATTTTTCGACGCCAGCTATCCAGGTAAAGCGCATCGGATGCTCTATGAATAGAAGCAGAGATGGCACGTTTGCGACCTTTTTTAGCCTGGTTAACATTGTTATTATCCAGGTTGGCAACCAGTCCTGTTAATTGATAGCTTTTATTAATCAGTGATGCAGCATCCGGTAGTTTGCTATTTTGCTCGGTGACTTCCTGCGGCTTGTTGCTGCTTTCTTTCAATCCTTTGGTATAAACATATTCAGGTGTCTGTTGTTGCTGGCTGGCTGATTGCTGTTTTTGTTGTAGCTCTGAAGATATTTTGTCAGGATCGTTGAATAGTGCCATTTTGTTAGTGCTGGGCGCTAGTAATTGTTCACTTTCACCACCACCTTCCTGATTGGCCTGGCCGATAAAGTCGGCTTTTTCTGGTTTTTTTTCTGCTTCAAATTGTGCAAGCACAACATTAAATGTTTTTTCGTATTTGCTGCTGGATGTTTCGGGTAATTTAAATCCAAGGCCAAAAAGCAGTATGGTATGAAAGGCAATGGCCAGGAACGCACAAAAGATGAGCTTATCGGTCTGGCTGATCCTGGGTTGATTCTCTGAATCGATAACCCCTTGATTATTCTGCATATTTGTAATAAAACCTGCTACTGATCTCTTATTTCCAAATTTAACTTCCGAACACCTGACAATTGTCATGATAATTCAAAAGTCGATAAAACTGATGTGCCTGGTTGACGGTGTAAAACAAGTTGTTCTGCTATTAATAATAACAGAACATTAGCTTGATAAATGGAGCTGTTAACCAGTTTACCACTAAATCGCATTTCGCCAAACCTGCAGACTTGTCCAATATGAAATGAGCCTGAAGGTGACCAGTATTTCCAATATGAAATGATGCTGAAATATCATTCATTCCTGTTCATGATCCTAACCTAT
>JADGFG010000149.1 GCA_016743995.1 Kangiellaceae bacterium
GGAGTCTGTGTGCAACAACATTGCACAACTTTCAAGAGAAGGCAGCAGGCTCGCAACATTCAGCGTAGCGGCTGCGGTAAAAAATCCATTAAAACAAGCTGGCTTTATTGTTACAAAACGTCGTGGGGTTGGCTTAAAACGAGAAGTGCTTTCAGCTGTTTTTCAAAAATCACTAAAAACCAGCATTTTAAATAACGAACAACTCACTCATCAAGTTTCACAACAACAAAAACAAGCCAGCTATATCAACCTCAAGTATGAATCCCCCTGGTTTAACCTGAAAAAAACGACTGGTGACAATCGAGTCGCCATTATCGGAGCAGGACTGGCAGGCTGTGCCACCGCCTATTCATTGCATCAGAAAGGTTTGAAAATTGAACTTTTTGAAGCTGAGAACAGCATAGCTGAAAAAGCTTCTGGTGCGGCCGCTGGTATTTTTCATCCTCAACTGACAGCGGATATGAACCTTAACAGTCAGTTTAACTGGCTGTCCTATTTATATCTGCTTCGCTTTATCGCCAATTTATCCCCTCTGGAAAAAGACCGTATTGTTATCTGTCAGGGAGTCAAACGCTTACTAAAGTCTTCAAAGGAAAAACAACAATTATTAGAACTCTCTAATTCATTATTATTTTCCGACTGGATTTGGGACGATAAAAATAAAGAGACTTCATCGCCTGATAATAACTTACTACAAACCTCAGACAGAAGTATATTCTTCCCGCACTCTGCTGCTATCGACATTCCAGAATTTTGTCAATTGCTGCTCAATAAAATCCCAGAAAATCAATTAAAACTGACAACTAACTGTCAAATTGACTCAATAAAAAACGAAAAGGATAGCTGGGTTATATCCTGCAATAAAACCAGTTATCAATTTAAAAATATTATATTTTGTGGCGGTGCTCACAGTAAACTGTTACCTCAGTTTGTTCGCTCTCCAGGTAATACCAGCCGTGGACAAACCTGTTATCTGCAACTTCCAGAACTACATCAACAATTAAAGAATGTTCTTAGCGAAAAAAGCTATATTGTACCAGCCAGAAAAAAGTCGTGCTTTCAATTGGGAACAACGTTTGAAGATTTTATCGACGATCAACTCAATGAACAAAGTCAAAACACAATACTTCAAAACTCTAACCACTTACTTCGAGAGCAAAAGTTACCTCATCTTTCCCTGGTTGAGATAGAGTCACAACCGCTCAATGGTTCAATGGGTTATCGACTTCATTCGACTGATCGACTACCGGTTATAGGGGGCGTAGAAAATTTAAACAAGCTTAAACTGGATTTTAACCAACTGGGAAATAAACGCATAACAAGAGAATCTATCAGCTATTACAACCAGCCAGGGCTCTGGGTTAATACCGCTTATGGCTCCCACGGTTTACTTTACTCTTTACTAGGTAGCCAACACCTTGCCAGCTTAATCAGTAATAGTGTATCCCCTGTTAATACTCAGCTATCAAACGCTCTTAGCCCTGTCAGGTTTCAGGTTAAAAACTTAAAAAACAATCAATTTAATCAATATTCAACGATTAATAACAGAAAAAACTGAGAATAACCTGACTACAAATTGGCCAACAGTAAAAATATCAAATTAATTACAGATATTAGTTGATAAATCGGTCAGGTATCTCTATTATCTCGCCCACTGAAACGCATAAGTCTTGAAATATATTTATTAAAGGACTTGATTAAACTTTTCATTGAATGGATAAATAGAAAGTTAGCGTTGCCACAATGCGGAGTGGTAGTTCAGTTGGTTAGAATACCGGCCTGTCACGCCGGGGGTCGCGGGTTCGAGTCCCGTCCACTCCGCCATTTATTACTCAACATTCCTCCACCCAGCGCCTCTCTATACAGTACGCCTCAATTCTGACTGATTTTCATTCAACACCAGATAGTTTTTATTACAGCTTCATCACTATTTCTGTTTTTTTAAAATATTGATGCCAGAGTATACCAGGCAGGGATGGACAATATTAAACATAAAACAACTACGAGTAATATTTTCCGACGTGACAGAAATAAAGACTGTATAAATCCTGGAATTTTTGACTTGTTGGTCCTGGTTCGCTGTCTTTTGTAGTTTTTGAGAGCATGACGTAATTCTTCTACAGATTGGTAGCGTCTTGCAGGATTCTTATTCAAACATCGATTGATGATTCCTTTTAGCCTCAAGTCAGTATCAAGGTGACTAATACGAGGGAGACCTGATAATATTAATGGTATTAGCGCTTCATGTGTAGATTCTTCAAACGGGCAGGAACCAGAGACTAACTCAAATAGAATAACGCCAAACGACCAGACGTCAGTCGCTTCACTCACTGATTCACCCTTCAACTGCTCAGGGCTTCTGTATTGTAAAGAATGAGTACTCTCCATCCGGTAATTAACTTTACTATTGTCCCCAGAGAAATTTACCAATTTAACGCAACCATCAACAAGGATCATGATATTTGCCGGGTTAATATTTCCATGTATAAATCCCTCTTTATGTGCTGACTCCAGACCCAGGCAAACCTGGAAAACAATATTATAACAGTCTTTAAACCCACTGCGTCGGCTGAACATAATGGTTTCAAGTGTTTTCCCCTGATAAAATGGCATTACTATAAACCAGTCAATCTGGCATTCATCAATCAGTTCAACATCTTCTTCAATTTTATAGATCGCACCAATATTAACGTTAGATACTCTTGAAATTCTTTCCATTTTTGTCTTAAGTGAGTTTCTGTGTTCATGGTCTACAAATGAAAAAATGAATCGCAATACCATTATTTTATTAATTCTGGTATCCATGACCTTATAATCAGCATAGTTAAAATCACACCGCAGTCGTGCGAGTACAAAATAGTGTTTAACCTGTTTACCAATAATCTGGAGAGGATCGGAAAAATTAGATACCAGGCGGCTGCTGGTTTCTGTTTCTAGCACTATCGAACTTTTAGCAGAGCTCGTCGCATTAACCTCTCTCACATCTGGAGCAATTAAAAACAGGTTATCTGAACTGGTTGAATCTTTATCAGGCAAGAACTCCCCCTTTTCACCCTCCTCATATAAGCTGGAGACCTCCAAAAAGAGACCATCAATAATACGACTAGTTTTATCACTCATAAAAACAAGTCTCCTTTTATCATTCTGTTACCATCTGACAGAAAATAATTTGTTAACAACAAGGTCTGTTATGGTCGCACATACAGCAACGACAGTTTTGTAACTGAGGGTGGCAGAAGCTACAACGGCCAGACAATCTTACACCACCTGACTTTATAATAAATAAAATACAAATTATGTAAAGCAAATCTCCAGACAAACCAAGCAATTATCTCCATGAAATATATTTAACAGGATGTTTACAAGATAATATATCAAATTTGTCGATATAAAATAACATTTTCAAATAAAACTCAGAACAGATTATCATTTTCAGAGGTTTGTTCGTGATACAATTTTTCTGATTTCTCTATTTGGGAGAAAAATAGAAAGAGGGACGTCATGTTTATACGAAAATATCGATTACTTTATCAACTTAGCCTTATTCTAATCTTTATCACTCAGCAAAATTTAGCAGCCCAAAGTGACATTTTTGAAGAAGTCTCAATACAGGCAGCGGTTAATATATCTGACATACCGTTTACTGATGAAAATCTCGCAAATTGTATAGAAGACACTGCAGCAGAGCAGAACATCACACTCAACGAACAGTTAACAACTCTGAGTTGCACCTGGAGAGGAATAACAAATACCAAAGGGTTAGAACAGCTCACTCATCTGACAAACCTTAACCTTTCACATAATTTAATCGATAATGTCAAATTATCAAAGAACAAAAAACTAGTCAGACTAAACCTTAACAATAATAAATTAATTAACATCAATTTGTCAGACAACACCAGGCTCACTCAACTTAAATTAATAAATAACCACATTAACAACCTTGATCTAGAACATAACACATTATTGAAGCTATTGATGTTAGGAAAAAATGAAATTAGCAATATACAGCTCGATTACAATAAACAACTTGAAATTCTCTGGCTCGATAACAACTATCTTAGCCAGCTCAACCTGACCAACACCCCTCTTTTAACCGAGTTAAACCTGAGCCATAATATACTTCATTACATAGATGTCAGTAAAAACATTAACTTAAAATCATTAATATTAAATAATAACAAGTTTAAAGGGCACTCCCTCAATCTGAAGCATAATGTTTCGCTAACCAGTTTAAACTTAGGTTTTAATCAGCTGGAATACATTGATGTTAGCCAGAATGCCCTACTGAGAAACCTGGTTTTATACAGAAATCAGCTAACAACTATCGATCTTAAACAAAATAAACAGCTGAAAATTCTATTTATTCATGGAAACCCGTTAGAACCTGAAACGTTAGATTATTTGCATTCACTAGAGAGAAAAAAACTCAATATAGATTTTATTCCCTAAGCACTATGCCTTTAATTATTCCAATAAAATCAATTAGTTCAGCTGCACTCCGGGTTAATCATAAATAGCAAGAACCTGAAAAAACCCTTTATTACAACAAAGCACAATTCCTCCACGATTATCAACATATCAACACGCCTATTTAACATTTTCATTTGTTATGATATTTGCCTGACTTAAACCTGACACATCATTTTATTAAAGCCCGAGTCATTATGCTATTTACAAACCAGAAAAAACTGAAATCGTTTAAACTCATTCCTCTGCTGGTATTAAGTGGCATCAGCTTGTCTTTTTTTATGTCAGGCACCGTTTACTCTTCCCCATTATCAAAAAATCCGGTAATTCATAACATAGTCAAAACCTCTGAAGTTAATTTTCCAGATAAAAACTTAAGCCAGTGTTTTAAGAGTAAGATATTAAAAGAAAAAATTAAATACATTAAAAACATTAAAACCCTGACTTGCAATAATGCAAAGATTAAAGATGCAACAGGAATTGACCAACTATTTAACCTGAAAAAACTCCACCTGAATAGTAATAAATTGTCCTACATTAACCTCTCACACAACAAGAGACTGACTCACCTCAACCTGGAAAACAATCAACTTACCTCCATAAACCTTAGAAACAATCTAAAGTTATTATCGTTAAAAATCGGTATTAATCAATTACATCATATTGATATATGCAGCAATACCAGGCTAAAAGAATTTGATGCGGCCAGCAACCACTTAACTGGGATAAAACTATCTCATACAACAAAATTATTCAAATTAAATTTGTCAGGAAACAAGCTCGCTAACATTTATTTAAACAACAACCCTGAACTCAGCTATCTAAACCTGTCGAATAACAAACTCAGGTTTATCGATTTAAATCACAATAAAAAGCTTCGTTCATTAAATTTGAGCGTAAATTCTTTAACTGATATAAACTTGCGTAGCAACAACAGGCTTGAGTATATATGGCTCAATAAAAATGAAATAACCGATATTAATCTAAACAACAATAATAACCTGATTCATTTATCAAAAATTGATAGTGCTTACTCCTATTCAAATACAAACAGTTTTGCTCAATATACCTATTAAAAATAACTATTCAGCAAAACACCTCTCTTTGATTAAAGCACGTGTAATTAAAGAACAACCCTATTTCAGGTTATAACTTGTAAATCACGGAAAACTGAAGATAATCTGAACTTTTATCTTTCTCCGTCACTTCATAGTTTCCTACTTCTACACCAGCAGTTAACTGTGATGTAAAGGACTGCATCAGGTTAACCGCCCACATCTGTCGTTCTTTTTGCGTATATTCAGTTTCTGCATGCCCATAAAATATGTTACTACGTAATCCCTCTGCCCAGAAATGTCTGAAAGCAACATAACAGGAAATTGTTTCTTCAACTTTCTTTCCTTCTGGCGTATCCACAATGTCCGTTGTCAATTTTGGTGCAACATACCGCCCGGGCTCACCGCCGTTAAACTGAATTCTAAAATCATCCTGCTCCCCCAGTAAAATTTTAGCGTATGCGTTATAAGCCAGTGCTGTTTCATTCATTCCACTGTGGTCCAGATTTTTATATAACCCAGACATGCCAAACTCTCCCCAGTCCCCAGAAAACACGTACCTGGCCGCTATATCAGGAATAACATCATTAGTGTGATCTGCCCCCGTTGTATAGGGATTTTCTATGGATATTTGAAAACCACCGTTAGTGTAACGAACTTGTGGCTGTCTGATTTGTGCCTCAGCTAAATGAGGACCAGCAAGGTCTAATGCTTCAGGTATTGCACTGAGCGGCATAAATACCGACCAGGTTTGACCAACAGTCCAGTTTTTAGTTTTAATATAGGCATGACGAAGCCGGTCATCAAAATTATTGACTATCGCCTCACTACCATCGCTTCCATAAAAATCGTATTCCATAAATGCAGTCACTTCTCCATTAACAAAAGCCATGTTAAAGCGAGACTCTCTGCCATTAAAATTGGTTTGTGATGCATCTTCCCCGGTTTTTCCATCGGCAATCCAGAACGGACGATAAGGCACTTCCCCTGAAACATAACGAATATCCATTTTTATATATCCACCAAATTTTATGCTTTTTTCTTCATCCAGCTTAATCTCGTAATCCGCTCTCACGGGAGAGGTCATTACCAATGACATCACAAGAAGTATCATTTTACTTTTTGGTATACATCCAGTTAACGCTTTAAATTCTTTATTGAAAACAACATTTTTTAATAACATTTTGTATTTTCTCCTGATTAAATTTACGTTTGATAATTTCGAGCTAACCAATGTTTCGTGCATTAATCAGCCTGTATTACAAAATCCAGGCCGCACAAATTCGTGGTCAATGAATTCAACATTAACCAGAAACTTCCAGCACTTATCTGAAATTTAATGATCGATACTTTAACGGTTCTTCAATATTTCCATTTTGGTAGTCACGCCCCTCCACTAAGTCTTCGAATGACTCAGGTTTATCTGCAGTAAACGAGCGATATTTTCAGCCAGATTTTCCAGGTTTTTCGACGCTAACAATAGCGCTTCCGAAACTTCCATGGCAGAAGGAATTGCTGCAAATACAGCGTCCACACCAAACCGATACACATCCTGATACCCCTCTCCCAGACATCCGGCAAGAACCACAACCGGAAGCTCCTTTTTTTTGGCCAGGCTGGCAACGCCAACCGGTGTTTTATCGTGTGGAGTTTGCCAGTCGACCCGCCCTTCCCCAGTTATCACCAGATCGGCATTCGATAAAGTGTTTTCCAGGTTTACAGCATCGAGCACAATATCAATGCCTGGTTCTAAACGCGCATTAAAAAGAGCAATTAATGCCGCCCCCATCCCCCCTGCTGCGCCAGCCCCGGAAACATTCATTATTGCCTTTCTTGATACTTTTTCCAGCAAACTGCCAAATACCCGCAATGCTTCATCCAGAAACATAACATCTTTTGCATCGGCTCCCTTTTGCGGGGCAAACATATAAGAAGCGCCCTGCTTACCACAGAGCGGGCTGTCGACATCACAGGCAGCGACCACTTCACAATCAGCCAGCCTGGAATCGAGCCCACTCAAGTCCATATGGGCAATCTGAATGAGACTCTCTGCATCGGGAGCAAACTCCACTCCCTCACAATTAAAAAACCGGACTCCCAACGCCAGCATCATCCCCACCCCAACGTCATTAGTAGCGCTCCCGCCGAGACCAATAATTAACTTTTTCACCTTACGATCCAGTGCAGCCAGAATCAGCTCACCAGTACCAAAACTACTGGTTTTACGAGGGTTACGCAATGACTGCGGAACGTGATGCAGACCACTGGATGCAGCCATTTCAATGACCGCAGTTTCGTTATCTCCCAGAATGCCATAAAAACTGTCTACAGGTACGCCCAACGGCCCTCGGGTAGTCAGGTGATATAATCGCCCTCCGGTTGCATCAACCAGAGTCTGTGCAGTGCCTTCACCACCGTCGGCAACAGGAACCAGCGCATAATCAGCATCAGGCCATACTCGGCAAAAGCCTGAATGAATTGCCTCGCAGACTTTTTGCGCACTAAGACTTTCTTTAAACGAATCAGGTGCGATTACAACTTTCATATCATCATTTCTCTCTTTAACTAACTGTACTTCTCTCTTTAACTAACTATACTTTTCTCGTTTACTGAAAGTATTAAAGTAAGAATAAACTCAATATATAAACCATCAGCATCGCACTAACCCCCTGCACGAGTGTTGCTAACGTTTGTGCTCGATAAGCCAGGCCAACACTCATTTTACTAAACTGCGAAACAACCCAGAAAAAGCTATCATTGGCATGAGAAACGGTCATTGCGCCAGCCCCGATTGCCATAACGGTTAACACTCTACCCATTTCACTATCCAGCCCTAACTGACTCAGCATAGGAGCGACAAGTGCTGATGTTGTCACTAGTGCAACGGTTGAAGAACCTTGTGCAGACTTCAATGCTGCTGCGACAATAAAAGGCATAAAAATCCCAACACCGTAAGCCGATAACGTTTGTCCAAGGTAATTGCCCAGCTCTGTTGCCTTTAATACCGCTCCAAATGCACCACCGGCTCCGGTAATTAATAATATGGGCGCACAGGCAACGATTCCCTGTGAAATTCTTTCTCCAAACTCTTCAATTTTATTTTCCTGTTTAAGCAAACCACCCGCCAAAAACAAGCCTGGTAAAAGTGCAGGAACAGGCTGACCAACAAATGTCAGAAAATCGAAAAACTGGCCCGTACCAAAAGGGCTCACAGGTAACTTTGCTATAGAAGCCAGGCAAATTAGTAAAATAGGAACAAATATTGGAGAGAATGAAGCGAGTGCTGAAGGTAGTTTTCCGTACGAATCTTTGAGCTCTTGCCATGATCGATCATTTTCATTTTCATTTTCATTTTCATTAGCATCATGCTTAGTCCCATCTGGTTCAATATTTTTAAAGCGGTTAGCCCATAGCATACCGGCAATTGCCGCAAATGCTGCTACAAAAACCCCGACCCCGATAACAAGACCAAGGTTCGACTTTAAACCAAGATTACCAGCCGCTGCAATAGGACCTGGTGTGGGAGGCACAAAAGTATGAGTAGCATAAAGCCCCGTTGCCAACGCAACACTCATAGCCACGCTGGAGGTTTTCATTCTTCGAGCAAGCGACTCTTTCAAAGAATTTAAAATTACATAACCAGAATCACAAAATACCGGAATTGAAACAATATAACCGATAATTGTCATGGTAAGCGTCGGAAAGCGTTCTCCCAACAACTTGATCACTCGATCTGCCATTGTGATAGCAGCACCACTTTTTTCTAATAACACACCGATAATTGTACCAAGAACAATGACCAGACCGATATATCCGAGAATACCACCAAAACCCGATGTAATCGTTTTAACAATAATTTCTGAAGGTAAATCATAGGCAAAAGCAGCCATGAATGCCGCCAGAATTAATGCTAAAAACGGATGTACTTTTAAAACTGTTGTTGCGATAACTATAAACAATATTATTGCAATTAAAATAAAAATCAGACTCATAATTTCCCCATTTTGTTATTGTTAATCTTAAGCAGAGTTAGAACCTGCGACTGGATTAACCTATTATGTAAAGGAATTGAATTCGAATGCTTCGGACTATTCTACAGAATATTGCAAAATATTAATGCTAGTTTTTGTGCATTTGCACAAGTACTCAGGAAATGGTGAGTCAGTGAGACACGCTTTCGGACATCACTCCTTTAGCTTGTTTACAACGATAATATAGCCAATATAAAGCTCTGATAGTTGTGAGAAATTATAGGGAGATAAACCGGTAATATCACCGATTTTATCCAGTCGGTATCTGAGCGTATTCCGGTGAATGAATAACGCTTTTGCACATTCAGTCGCGCTACCATTATGAGTAAAAAGTGCTTCCAGCGTTTTTAATAGTTGACCATTTTTATCCACATCAAGTAAGCAATTGATTGCCTGACAAATTTGACTTCCGTGCCAGCTTTTAAGCAAGGGGGATAGCAAAACTGACATTCGATAATCATCATAAAAACAGGTTTTTACCTCCGGTAAGCGTACTCTACCTAGCTGCATCACTTGTTTTGCACTCTGATAAGAACTGCGTACGTCTTTAAAGTAGTGCCCCAGAGCAATACGCAAATTTGAGATATCATATTTTTCAAGGTGGGTAAGCAGGTGTTCTATTTTTTGTTTTTCTACACAGTTATCCCAAAAGCCATTTTTGAGTTTCACCGGCTTTAAAACAACAATTTCGCTAATCGACATCACTGCAACCAGGTTATCTCGTTTTGGATACTCCAGGAGCCTGACAACTTGTCTGACTGACTGATTCATCTCTGCGGTATCAAACTCAATCAAAACAGCGACTCTGGGCGAATTGATATCAATACCAAGACGACTCGCCCACTTTTCGAAATACTCTTCTGGTTGTGTACCATTTAACCAGCTTACAATAAATTCTTCTCGGTGCCGTCTATCCCAGAGCATCTGATCAAGTAATGTTGCCTGTTCAACAATCATTTCAGCAGTCATTTTAACGAGCAGCGCATAATCCCTGATTGCATCCGGTTCTCCGGTAATACCAATCACCCCGATCACCTCACGGCCACTACGCATCACCAGATTGATTCCTGGTTTAGCCCCCTTCAGTGTTGAGCAGGCTTGCCTGGTAACCTCAATGGTATCCCCATGCTTTAATGCCAAAATCGCACCGTCATGAACTTTACCTATTCGCTCAGGTTCTCCGCTACCAATAATAACCCCGGCAGAATTCATCACATTGATATTATTACTGATAATGGACATTGTACGTTCAACAATCGTTTGGGCTAGCTGATTTTCCAGATACATATAAAGTGCCTGCTTATTAAAAGTTTTTAAATTTTATAAATAAAATACGGTACAACCCCAAACTAAGCAAAAAAATGAGTTACAACTAACAGAATTCATAATCAACAATAATAACTCTTATTTAGAATTATTCCTTTGCACTTGCATTAACCGTCGAGAAAAATAAACAATAAGTAACGAAATCAGCCCGGTTAACACCCACAAAGATATTTTTGTAACCTCTGATACTCTCACAGCCTCATCAATAGCGTATTTGTTCAAAACGTTCGTTTCCTCTACCAGCTGAGAAAATTGAGTTCTGGTTTGTGAAAATAGCTCATCTATTTTGACAAGTAATTCACTTGAAAGC
>JADGFG010000150.1 GCA_016743995.1 Kangiellaceae bacterium
GTCATCGTCATCGTCATCGTCATCGTCATCGTCATCGTCATCGTCATCGTCATCATCATCATCATCATCATCGTCATCGTCATCGTCATCGTCATCGTCATCGTCATCATCGTCATCGTTCTTAAAATATTCTTCACAGGCTATTTCAAGTTTAATGGCCCGAATACTATCGTGCTGCTCCGTATCTTCTAAAATCTCCATGGCCCAGCTTCGGTCAGCACAGCGTTCAAATTGTTCACCGCAAAGTGCAAGAAGCTCGATAACATCAACAACGGCTTCCTTACGTGTAATACCATATTGCTTGAGATAATCGATCTGACGAGTCACCCAGTTTTGCATCTGGGCATCGGTGTAATATTGAAAAACATGAGGATGGCGCTCTCTTAACGCCAGCCCCGTTTTAAGTGCGATTGGCTGCTGCTGAGATTGTGCCAACAGCTCCATTTGTTCCTTGCGAATAGTTAACATAATAAATTCCTGTTTATCGAACGATTTCCCATTTTCCGTCGAATTTTGACCACATTACTGGGATGCGGGTTTCAAGATCTGCGTTAGTAAAATCAAAAGCTAAACTTGAAATATTGGAACGGTCCCACGCATGTAACCACGTCATTTTGTGATTAAATGAAACACATAAATCAACACGTTTATATTCTAATTTACGCAATTCTCGGTTTTCATCATTAATAATCCCTTTGATATGTACAATCAATTCATATAAGTTCTGGCCTTCTTCCGTATAAAAAGCCAGATCATATTCCTTACAACGAGCTGCAAGAAGCGATTTCATTGCATTCGTATCATCGTTATTAAACGCATCCCACAATGGTTGATAAACTTTTAACATGGAAACACGCTCTGCCTTCCAGTCTTCATCACTTAAATCATTATGATAAATTAGAGCGTCAGCTTCAAAAAATCGCCATAAGGGAAAAGGAGCAGGTAAATTTACCGTCTGTGTAATTTGAAGTGCTTTAGTAATGCCTTCTTTTACTTCGTACTTACCAACGTTAAATGCACCAGACTTACTCTCTACAATTTTATTATTGTCTACCTCAAAAATCATTGGCCGTGAAGAATTCGAAATTGAATCAGTTAATGCCTCAATATCAGCATAATCAACTTTATCCTCAAGTCCAACGATTTTAGAACCATCATATTCAGTACGAGAAAGTACGATTGATTTTTGTTCGCCATTTTCTTTAACTCTTAGTTCCAGTGATAGAACCCCGTCAGCCCGTAGGCTTTTTCGTTTTTCTGACGTAATAATATTTAAGTGATAAAGGTCAATTGTATTTTCACCATTTTTCAACCATTGATTAATGGGATATTCCATGGAAACAGGTACTCCGGCCCGATCTTCTTCAATCAGACAACCATTAACCGCGAGTCTGTAACCACAATGTTGTGTCTTGATCTTTATCGTATAAAAAGGTTTTTTATAGTTCATCATTATTCTCGTTTGCTTTATTTACAACTCATTATTGTTCAACTTTACGACTAAAGATGTTTTTAATCGGCTTAAATTCTGATTCTCTGGCTTTAAAAACTCGGAAATTGAGTATCGTTTTTGATTTCTCTGCTTTGGCGATGGATTCAGCTTCTTTATCTTGAATAGTCTTAGCATTATATCCTTCCTCTCCACGTCCACTACTTTCTGTTTCTACCTTTTTTTCATTAACATCTTTCCCACCAGTCTCAGATTTAGACACCCACATAAATGCCTCAATGTAAACAGAAAGACCGCTATAAAAACGCTGATAACACAGCCCTTTAGGTGTTAGCGCCTCAGCTTTACCGACTGGATGCTCCTGGTCTACCATAAGTTCTTGTTTTTTAAAGTATGCAAAAGTATAACCAAAACGAGATTCTCCCGTCTTATCTGCCGACTTTACAGCCGCTTTAATTCCACCACCCGCAGCATCCGATAAAATACTACCAAATCCAATCGATTTCAAGAATTGTAAATCGCTGGATACCTCTGCTTCAATCTCTGCATTCACTCCGGCATAAATACTGGAAGCACCGGAATTAAATAAGAACTCATCTTCACCTGCTTTTTTAGTAAATACCATACCGGCGCTGGGATCATCCGTTTCTACTGCTGCTGACAATCTCAACAGGCATTTAATTGTTCTACCTTTTTTATCACCAAGAAAATCACCAACCTCTTCATCCGTTGCTTCACCAGAACTAATACTCTGAGGCTCACCCTCAAGGTCTTCCGTTGATGTATTTTTAAATGAAACCAACTCTTTAGCCGCTGGCACAACCGCTGATTTCATAAAGACAACGAAATTATCAAAAGTATTGTTTACATTTTCTTCTATTCCGAGCCCCTTTACAGCAAGAAGCGCTACTTCCGAAAATCCACTTGTTAGAATGGCAATCCCTAGACGACGACTTTTTCTCCAGAATAAATTCAGCAAATCAACTTCTTTTTGAAATTTGAATAATGGCGAAGCAGACAGGAAAATAGACTGATCAAAGCCAATTTCTGAAAAATCTTTTTTTGGCAGATTAACTGTTTTGCGCAAATAGGACAAATTAAATTGTGGATTTTGCCAATCCGCATCTGACCCATCCCCTTTGCTCTCACTAGCAAGTTCATCAGTTTTTCCAATTTTCGCAAAATCTTCATAAACCTCTCCAGCTTTTGTCAGACTTTTGACAATAATACTGGAACGACCGCAAAAATCCGAAATATAACTTTTACCCCTCTTCGCTAACGCTTCGGGGTCCAGACTAATATTATAATTAGCATCATCATACCGACCGACAAAACTGACGCTTGGTATGAGCTTACCTTTTTTAATGTCGTATTTAACTGATAGTGAAAACTTTGCGATACTCTTTTGATGAATATAAATAACCGGATTAAAACCCTTATATAATTCCATGCCACTATCAGAGCAACTTGTCAGTGAAAAACGATAGATAGCCGGAGCACTATTAAATAGTTTTGGTTTTAATAGTTTTAATATTTTCTTAACCGAATCATCACTGCTATTTTTGGTGTATGCTGGCGGATTCAACTGTAAATTTGATAAGTTTTTATGCCGTTTATTAAAAGAATGTTTGTGTTTCTTTAATTTATCTATATGGGCTTCTTTCGATTCTACCTCAATACTGGGGCAATACGCATCGGACCCAAAGCCACAGGCTCCGCCGACATCCAGAGTAAAGTGACGAGCGAAAGCGGGTAAGTAGCCACCGGTAAAATGAAAGTTGTCGATTGGTTCCGACGACTCCATTAAATCTATCGAAAAATCACCGTCAGCGTCATCTTCAGCGGTAATATATTTTTCGAGCATTTCATTAACTTTATCACCAGCTCTTTTGTCAGCTTTAACCAGTAAATCTGCCATCGCATCGGAACCACTTGTCGGCCCTGCTTTAATGGTAAACTTTGTTAATTCACAGCTCTTTTTCTTACAACCAACAACGGTTTCAACCATCATCACTTTGCCGTTGGCTTTAGCTTTCTTATTTAAACGTGCTTTATTTTTCTTCGCATCCAGCTTATCAAGCGTATCTAACTTTAAGTAATTATACGGTTTATCAGGATTAATCAAACCGTCATCAATGTCTTTCATAGCCTCTTCAAAATTAGCTTTAAAATTTGAATTAGCCAGCATTTCGGAATCGAGCTGTTCCAGATTATCGGCAGTAATATTATTATCTCTGGCAGTGCGTTGAGTAGCAATAGCCATAGCTGCTACAACTTTTTTATCATCAGAGCCAAATTGCTTTCGTAGCTCAACATCATCCATTTGCTGATAAGTTTTATTGTATAACGCCGTTGCTTCAGGATTATCTTTATAAAAACCTTTTCGCTTCTGCGGTTTCAGCCCGGCACGTTTTACTATTGGGTTATTGCGCTTTCGATGGACACGACTCAGCGTTTCCATTTCTTTGTCATGGGCCTGATGTGATGCAGCCATATTTTCTTTTAAATCATACAAACTACTCATGTTCTATCCTGTTATTCATTATCTTATTTTCCATTGAGCTGTTTATTCAACACCCAGACTATCGAGGTTTTCAGTTAACCAGTGGTAACTTTTATCAATTTTGTAAATAGAGGTCAGCGTATCATCTTCAAAAATGGCTTTCATTGGTTGACATTCAGGAGCTTCAATAAAATCTAAACCACTAATTAATACCATTTCTACACAAAAATAAGTACTATCTAAATCCGTGATATGATGTTCCCGCGCAATTTTTAAGCCCATTTGACTGGCAACATGGATTTCCTGGTTTTCATAATCCCACTCAGGGTGTCGGTCAGCAAATCGAATAATGCAATAAGCAGAAAAATCAATTGCTTCCGGGCCAACATCTTGGAATGCTTTCGCTCGGAAAAGCTCGCTGACTTTTTCTTCCGTTGTAAACTCTTCACTCGACAAAATCGATGTAGCCCATTTTTCACACGGAAATTCTCTACCCCAAAGTTCCACAGCAAGCGCCAACTTTGATAAAGGTTCTGGTGAGGTAAAGTTCAATTTAAAGATTTCAGTAGGAATAAGAGCCGTTTTAACACAATTTCCCACTCGAATGTGGTCGTTTGGATCGATGTGAGCCAGTGGTTCCATTTTTAAAAGACCTATAGCCTGACGAACCAGATCTTCACCAACCTGTTTCGTGAAACTTTCAACTATCTGGTCTAGCTCCGGGTCAATCCCTGAGCTTTGCAACTCAGCGTCTTCACTTTTTAATGATAAAGCGGGTAAGCTTTCACTCACATCCACAACGCCATTCTCTGTTCTTCTAAAGCGCAAAACCGTATCAGAGTTGTCGCCTTCCATTAGAAAATCAGTGACGTGACCAAACACGCTATTTGCCTCTTCTATTGTGCAGGTTGGCAAATAAGCTCTCAAAACCCGAGGATCATAATATCTAAAAATCAGATTTTTCCCATCAGGCCCCTTCACTCTGGCAATCTTTCGACAATTATGTCGCACCTTGATTAAAGTCGCTGGCGGCCAGCTAATGGCAAAAATGCCCCAGCTGTTACCCCAACCCTGCTGAATAATCTGATTGGTTTGTGGATGACCTTTTTCCAACCGCATAATATAGGGCGCGGCAATGGCCATGGAATAGCTCAGCTCACCTTCATACAGACAAGACGATTTAAGCTGGCCCTGACGATGAAAAGCTTCAATTCTTTTATCGCGCGCGCCATCGAGAATGGCATAGACGGTTGGTTCTTCCCCAGATTCATTGGGCTGCCATAATAATTGAACGATACGTTTTAATTCGTCCGATGAAAGTGAGGTCATATCATTCTTGTTGTTCATTATTCTGCTCTTTTATTCGACTACTGGTAAGTCACTCATTAAAAGATTACTCAATTAAATCAATCACAAACAATTGATTAAGCGGTTTTTTCTTTTTTCTTTTCACACTCTTCGCAAAAGGGACTGCCTTCTTCTGTCGCCTGCGCCAGGGTATCTGCCTGAGCCGCTTCATTCTGTATTCCGGCTTCGTTGGCTGCAGCTGATGTTGATCCAGCTCCTGACCCTGATGCTGGCGTAGCGGCAACAGGTCTTGCAGCTGGCGGAGGTGAAGACATATCTGGTGCGGGTGCTGGCTCAGCGGCTGCGCCGGCTTCAACTGGCGGTTTCAATGGGGCTTCTTGTGCTGTTACAACAACAGCATTGGTAACCAGTGCGTTACACAATGCATCATCTAACGCCTTATCATCAGTTAGCTGGGTGCTGTTCAGCGGTAAATCCAGTGATTTGGCCAGTTCCTGCTTTTGCTCTGACGACGCTCCAATACTTTTTAAAAAGGTTTGTGCATCGGTTTTGGAGCGGATTGTTTTCAGAGAGTCTGGCTTACCTGATAACAGCGAAGCGGCAGGCATAAATCGATAAGTCACGCCATACTGATTTTTAAATCGACGTTTGGCTGTAGTGTGTTTCAGTTGCGTATTGTCTTCAACCTTAAAGACCTGAAAATCACCACGGGTTAAACTTTGTGCAATATACTCTTCAACCGGTGACCAGGGGTTTGAACGACGCCAGCCAGAATAACCAGAACCAATGGAAGCATTGGCCAGGTGACGCCAACGACCTTCCGGGACATTTAAACTGCGAATAAATTGCAGTGCGAGGTTATTATCCCAAAACCTTTCCGGATTGAGTGATTCAGGTAAAATCTGTGTACTACGGAGCCTGAAAGTATAGCGCTGACCGTGCCTGGTGGTAACAAATGGTTGATTATACATAGAGTTGCTAAACGATCCCTTTTTGCAATGATCTTTCACAGTTGAAAAAAAGTATACCCTGGTATTTGTTCAAAATAAATTTTTTTCATATCCTGCCCCCCATTTCAGCCCGATTCTGTGACCTTTTGGGCAATATTCAGGTAAAAGCCTGAGCAGGCAGATGTCAATAAAAAACAACCAGAACGAGTATGCCGTAGGTGTTAACCAGTCTCTTCAGGCAAACTGTGACTTATGGTATAGGCAAAACACTGAAAAAACGCTATGATAGCCAAAATTATTTCAGGAAGTACTATTTTTCAGTTATCTGTATGAATGATTCAAACAATGACACCCCCGGGAAGAACACAGCTAGCAACAATTCAGACACTAGAGCTGATGAAAACAAGCCTGCTCTGGACAACAAAACGGTCATAAAACCTTCCGCGCGACGAACAAAAGCAGTTTCAGGCAAGGAAAATGCTGACGGCAAAATTGCAGATGCTGAATCAACAGACTCTAAAAATACGGGTTCTAAAAATGCGACTCCTAATAAAACAGTTTCAGAAGCCGCTGATAATAAAACCCGAATAAAACGACGACCCAAAGCTACGCCCCGGAAAAACAAGAAGGCTGATGATGCAGCTGCAACGGTTATTAAACCTTCCATTCGAGCCCAAAGACAACAGCCAACAGGGCAGAAAACAGATAAACAAAATTCAGATAAACCAGGGTCTGACAAACCAGAAGCTGAAAAAATAAAGTCAAACATTGAACAAAATGAAAACGCACTCACCCGCATCGGCCAGGCCATTCGCGAGCAAGATAGCACTGCGGGTTTTATCGATGCACAAAAAGCGGCCGACCTGGCACTGGCTGACGATAAAATTATTATCAACAAGCGGTTTGTACTCGAATCAACGCTAGGCGCTGGGGGTATGGGAACGGTTTATCGAGCAAGGGATTTACGAAAAATTGAAGCCGGTGACTTGCAACCTTACGTGGCCGTCAAAGTGTTAAATGAAGATTTTAAAAATCATCCTGATGCGTTTGTTTCTCTGCAGCGCGAAGCATCTCGCTCACAAGTATTATCTCACCCGAATAATGTAACCGTCCATGACTTTGATCGCGAGGGCGATATTTATTACATGACCATGGAACTGCTTGAGGGTCGAGGGCTCGAAGTCATTCAGCGCGAATGTAAAAACAAGGGACTACCGGTTAAGGAAGCACTGCCAATTATCAGTGATTATTGTAAGGGTTTACTTCACGCCCATCATAAAAATATTATTCATAGTGATTTAAAACCAGGCAATATCTTTGTTGATGACAAAGGCGGCGCAAAAGTACTCGACTACGGCATAGCCAGAATTACCAATGAAGCCAATCATCCGGAAGATTTTGATGCCGGCACACTGGGCGCTTTGACACCCGCGTATGCCAGCCTGGAAATGTTTAATGGCGATGCGCCTCACGCCAGCGACGATGTTTATGCAGCGGCTATTATTGCTTACGAATTGTTCAGTGGCAAACACCCCTATGATCGCCTGTCAGCCGATAAAGCTAACGAACAAAACCTGAAACCAAAACGCCTGACCAATCTGTCGAGGCAACAATGGGCGGCTCTGGAAGCAGGGTTACAGCTGACTCGTAAAAAACGAACTCAGGATCTACAAGAGTTTCTTAATGGACTGACAGAAAAGAAAAAGTTTCCTGTTTTTAAAGTAATCAGTGCCATTTTGTTATGCTGCACCGTTGGTATTGGCTACCTGATGTATTTTGCCCCGGATAAGGTTAGCATACAGGCTAATGAAACCTTTAAAATGGCAGAGGACTGCTTCAATAAAAAGGACTATGAATGTGCCAGAGAAAAGTCTGAAGCGGTTCTGGTTTTACTACCCGAACATCAAAAAGCCAATCAGATGCATCAAAAGGCCGCACAGAAAATCAAGGCAGACAAGCTGCTGTCGCACAACCAGGCGATAGAACAATGCATCAAAAGCAGAGACGTAAACTGTGCTCGTAGAGCCCTTAACCGACTGCAACAATTTGCTCCTGACTCTTCTGAATATTCAGCGGCTAAAGAGACAATCACTTTATTTCGGGTCAACTTTAAAAAACAAACCACGCTATCACAAGCTAATACCTGTTTTGAGAATAATGACTTTCGCTGTGCACGCGAAAAAGCGAACCAGGTGCTCTATACTCACAGCGAAGATACCGAAGCCAGCCAGCTAATTATACGTATAGATAACGCTGAAGCAACGCTCAGTGCCGCCAGCCTGAAACTGGAGCAGGATTATGCGCTAGCGATAAAAACGGCAGAGCAATGCCAGCAAAAGAAAACTTATCGTTGTGCGATTACTCATGCAGACAAGGCCCTTAAACTCAAACCCGGTGATTCAGTCGCTCAAAATATCAAGCAACAGACACAAATAGCGGAACAGCAACACAAATCAAATTTAAACAATGCGATAAACATGGTAAATATAGGCAAAGAATGCCTGAATAAAGTAAAATACCGCTGTGCAATAGCCAGTGCAGAATCTGCACTGACATTCATCCCCAATTACTCTGCCGCACTTGCATTACAACGTAAAGCAAAGCAGGCGCAACAAGATGTAATGAAGCAAAACTGGAATTTAAAATAGTTAACCTAAAGGATCAAACAATGAATATGAACAGACTAAGTCTTATCTTTGTCGCCGCCATTTCTTTTACCATGCTAACCGGTTTTATCGGTTTTAAAGATTTGACAAAAAGTGTAAAACTAAATACCGGCGACTGTAAAGACGCCAAAAATAAGAGCAATTGCAAAAATAAAAAGCACCTGGAAAATGCCGGAAAAATAGTTGCAGCAGGCCTGGCAGCGAAAGCCATTTATGATGTAATTGTTCACTTTACCTCTAAACAGACACAATCTGAAAAAGAAGTTGCAAAAAAATATAAAAAGAAAAACAAAAATTTACCTGATAATCCAGAAGTTTTTGCTTACGCTTCGAGCCTGAAACCAGGACAGGTCGTTCCAACAGGCAAACCGATTAAAATCGTTTCTGAGGTACAGGTTGTACAAGGTAAAAAAACCAATAAAGTCAGTATTCAGGAAAAAATTGAATTTTATGACTTCGAAGATAAAACCAAAGTTATCAAATCCTTAGTTAAGGACGTTAACAAGCAGAAACAACAGGCTGGTACTTATGAAAACACCTTTACCTTTACTTTACCCAAAGGTATGCCACAGGGTATCTATCGAATAAGAACAGCGGTTCTACTGGACTCCAGAGAAGCGAAAACCAGTAATAATGATATGCAGGTTGTGTTTTTAAACCTGCCAGGGAACGATCAACCTGGTAGCATTCAATCTGGCAACACTCAACAAGTTGCGATGATTTTGCCATAAAGCAGAGCTTTACAACAAAACGTAAAAACAAAGCTTTAAAAACAAAATCAGAAAAACAAAAAAGCCGCAACCTGAAATCTCAGGTTGCGGCTTTTTTTATGCCTTAAAGCTTTCGAGCAAATTTAGCGCTGTTCCCTTTTTATCGCACGATGACCAATATCGTCTCGATAATAAACCTTGTCCCAGTGAATTTTTTTAACTCTCTCATAAGCCAGTGATTGCGCGCTGGAAACAGAATCTCCCAGAGCAACAACACATAAAACTCTGCCGCCAGCGGTAACAACGGCATCACCCTGCTGCTGCGTTCCCGCATGAAACACTTTAGTATCTTGCTGGTTATCATTTAAACCTGAAATAGGGGTTCCTTTAGCATAAGCCTCTGGATAACCACCTGCGGCCATCACCACACCCACGGCAAAACGCTCGTCCCATTCGGCAGTGGTAGAATCCAGCTTTCCATCAAGTGCAGCCAGACATAAATCAGCAATATCCGACTTTAAGCGCGACATAATTGGCTGAGTTTCCGGATCACCAAAACGACAGTTATACTCCAGTACTTTGGGATCGCCCTCTGGAGAAATCATAATACCGGCATATAAAAAGCCCGTATACGGATGACCTTCTGCAGCCATTCCTTCAACCGTTGGTACAATCACTTCCTGCATAATCTTGTCATGCATTGATTGAGTTACAATAGCTGCCGGAGAGTAAGCCCCCATGCCACCTGTGTTAGGACCTTTGTCGCCATTATCTCGTGCTTTATGATCTTGCGACGTTGCCAGCGGTAAAATATTCTTACCATCCACCATGACAATAAAGCTGGCTTCTTCACCCGCCAGAAACTCTTCAACCACCACACGGTGCCCGGCATCACCAAACTTGTTACCTGCCAGCATATCGTCAATGGCATCAAAGGCCTGTTGCTGTGTTTCGGCAATGATGACACCTTTACCTGCAGCCAGCCCGTCGGCCTTAATGACGATGGGTGTCCCCACTTTTTCAACATAGGCTTTAGCTTGCGCGATATCAGTAAAGTTGCCATAGGCGGCCGTTGGAATTTTATGACGCGCTAAAAAGTCTTTGGTAAAGGCTTTTGAGCCTTCTAGTTGCGCAGCCCCTTTGGTCGGCCCAAAACACTTTAAGCCAGCCTCAGAAAATACATCAACAATACCCAGACAAAGTGGTGCTTCTGGGCCAACAATAGTTAAATCAACATTTTCTGTTTGCGCAAAAGCCAGTAAAGCGTCAACATCTTCTGCCTTGATGCTGATATTTTTTAATTTTGCTTCCTCTGCCGTGCCCGCATTACCCGGAGCAACAAAAACCGTTTCTACTGAAGCAGACTGAGCGACTTTCCAGGCCAGCGCATGCTCACGACCACCACCACCAATAACCAGAACTTTCATAATTTTTTCCACTCAATATTTAAAATAATAGCGCCAGGCATTATTAACTCATTAATATTTATTAATAAATAAGGCGCTTATTCTGAACTAGCCTGCTTCGAAAAATCAGCGACTAAAATAATAACTTAACGCTTAGTGCTTAGTGCTTAGTGCTTAGTGCTTAGTGCTTAG
>JADGFG010000151.1 GCA_016743995.1 Kangiellaceae bacterium
GTATTAAACACAATAAATACGACAAAATCAATATTTTTAACGTGCTTTTATAATGCAGTCATTAATATTGAAATTGAAGGGCGGGATTATACCCGATGACCATAATAAAAACAGCCTGTTTTTGATGAAACAGTCAGGGCTGTTAACCTGTTCAACATCCCTTGTCAGGCCAAAAGAACAAAGATTAAATCCCGTCAGTTTATTGACAAATCAAGCCTTAGTGATCTGGCAGTTGGACAGGTTTAATCGGTTTGAGTTCCCGAGAAACTGGATAAGAATCATGGAACGCTCTTCGCCGCTACTGGCCTGGTAAACTCCTTTTAATCCTGCAAAAGGACCGGATAAAATACTCACCAACTCACCCGCTTCAAAACAGGGTTTAATAAGCTGATCTTGCTGATTGTTATTAGTATGGATTAGACTATTAATTAAATCACCGGGAAGCTTTGCTGTCTGCCCGGAAAAACGAACCCAGTTTCTAATACCACGCGTTGAACGAACTTTATGCCACAACCCATCTTCCTGAGAAAGATTAATAAAAACATAACTGGCGAACATCGCCTCTTCAACAACCACCTTTTTCCCCGCTCTGATTTTTTCAACTTTAATCATCGGAGAAAAAGCTCGGATTTCCTGATTAGCCAGGTTTTCTACTGCTCGCTGTTCCTGGCGAGGTTTTGCACTGGCGAGATACCAATAGTCTGATGAGCTGTCTAATGAGCTATCATCTAATGAACTATCATCTAATGAGCTATCAAACGAGCTATCTGATTGATTTATAGAACAATTATCGGGTTGTCGTGTTTGCATCTGAATGCTCCGAAACGCCTGCACTCGTTACTCTTAGTTCAGTTTTATTAACTAATAAACTTTGGTTTATTGATTTATCTAAACTGCTTTCTTTAATGACGCTTAATTGTGAAGGCAAAAAACCTTTGTTTTTACGATGATATTTATTAATGACACCATCAATTCCGGTATGAGCGTGAAGCTTTCGAAAACTGTCTTTTTTCATTGAGATATAACTAACGCCCTGTACCATTACATCATACAATAACCAGCGATGAGTATGTCTGGCTATTTTCAGGTCTATATTGAAGTCGGGCAACAGGTTGGGAATGACTTTCAGCGTTAATAAACCCCGTGTTCTTTTTTTATTCAAACGAACTCGGACAAACTCTATTTTTTGCCCATCATACTCATTAAACCCTTCCTGAACATAACGTTGAAGCGTGTTGTTAAAGGCCTGAACCAGCTTATCTTTGTTATCCTCCGTGAGTTTTTTCCAGATCGACTTGCCCAGCAATCCGCGTAATGTTTTGGGTGCTCCCCATAAAGATAACAGGTGTTCATCAACAAAAGCGACTAACCTGACTGGAGATTGAGAAAATTCACTCTGTTTCTGTTGAAGTATACGATTGATAGTGATTACCTGCTCTCTGAAATCAGCTTCAACACTAGCGGGTTCTAGCGGGACAGGTTTTGAACCTGTCTGAGCTATGTTTGAACCTGTCTGAGCCAGAACGGCAGAAGAAAACACAACAGCAAAAAGGTTAACTGTGACAAATAGAAACAATAATTCTCGAAGGGATTCTGGAAATAAAGCTTTGCCTGATCCTGCTCCTGCTCTTGATATTGGAGCGACTAAAAACGCTTTCACTTGTACTACATTCATTATATTCATCCTGTGAATAGTACTCCATATGAAGATTATTGACCAGTAAATTGAACTCGTTAAACAAGTGTCGATTAATCTAAATTGGTACGAATTGTTTAAGACAACTAATATTAGCTGAGAAGATCGTATAAATGGTAGTCGCGAGTGGACTCGAACCACCGACCCCCACCATGTCAAGGTGGTGCTCTAACCAGCTGAGCTACGCGACTATTTTATTTACAGGCTTTTGATTTATAACCTCATTTCAAGGAAACTGATATTCCTCAAAAATGAGGCGCGTATATTAACAGATAGATGGGATTTGACAAGAGAAAATTAAAAATAAAAAATGTCTGCTTAAAATCCCATCAAACCTGAGCAACCAGAAAATAGAAAGTGTCTATTCACTATAACCCTCCGGGTTATTACTTTGCCATCGCCAGGTATCCTCAACCATCTCTTGTAAACCAAATGAAGCTTTCCAGCCCAGCTTTTCTCTTGCAAGGCTTGCGTCAGCCCAGCACTCAGCAATATCTCCCGGTCTTCTACCAACAATTTCATAAGCTACTGGCTTTTCTGAGCCTTTTTCAAATGCTTTAACCATTTCCAATACCGAATAACCATTCCCGGTGCCCAGGTTGAATGTTGAAACACCACCAAGCTGCTCAATATGCTGAATGGCTTTAACATGAGCGTCAGATAAATCAACCACATGAATATAGTCCCTGACTCCAGTACCATCAGGAGTCGCATAATCGTCACCAAATATCGATAACTTATTTCGTTTGCCTACCGCCACCTGACTGATAAAAGGCATCAGATTATTAGGAATTCCCTGCGGGTCCTCGCCTATCAGACCGCTTTTATGGGCACCAATCGGATTAAAGTAACGCAGCAAAATAATATTCCAGCCCTCATCAGAAACTGCCACATCACGCATAATTTCTTCAATGAACAATTTCGTTCGACCATAGGGATTAGTGGCTGAAGTAGGAAAATCTTCTGTGATAGGCACCGAAGCCGGATCACCATAAACCGTTGCCGAAGAACTAAAAACAATTCGCTGACAGTTGAATTGTTGCATGGTTTTCAACAGGTTAATGGTGCTGTAAATATTGTGGTCATAATAGTCCAGTGGAATTTCACTCGACTCACCAACGGCTTTTAATCCAGCAAAATGAATCACACCTGAAAACTCATGGGCTTCAAAGACATTAGCCAGCTGACTTTGATCACGTAAATCAACTTTATAAAAAGCCACCGACTGACCGGTAATCTGCTCCACTCGCCGTAAAGATTCTAGCGACGAATTAGAGAGATTATCAACAACAACAACCTCATAACCAGCTTCAAGCAATAACAAAGTAGTATGACTACCGATGTAACCCGCACCGCCAGTGACCAGAATTTTTTCAGACATAGTGTAATATTCCTGACTGTTTATTTCTATTTTTAACCCGACGGGTTATTTTAAAATAACGATGACTATTGAAACAGTCATCATTTTGTATTCATTATATACCGAAACGATCAAAATATACGAAACGATCAATATATGCCTGAACGATCAATATTATTGAAAATAACAGAGCGCCTGAAACAACCTGAATCACCGAAAAACCAGTTTTTCATGTTCAACATCCAGCACCACTATTTTACCTGCAGCAATCTCTCCACCAAGAATTTTCTCCGCTAACGGATTTTCAATCCATTGCTGAATAGCTCGCTTTAAAGGTCTGGCCCCATAAACCGGGTCAAAGCCTTTTTCTGACACATTTTGCAGCGCCTCATCAGTGTATTCAAACTGTATATCATTATCTTTTAGCCTTGCAATCAGCTGTTTTAGCTGAATTTTTGCAATCTGACAGACATTGTCTCGAGTCAATGAGTGGAAAATAACCGTTTCATCAATTCGATTAAGAAATTCTGGCCGGAAATAGTCGCCAATCACGTTAGTTATCTTACTTTTCAGCTCCTCATATTTATCTTCTCCTGCTGACTCCATGATTAAGTCAGAGCCCAGGTTAGAAGTCATAATAATTACCGTGTTACGAAAATCAACCGTTCTGCCCTGACCGTCGGTCAGACGACCATCTTCGAGCACCTGCAATAAAATATTAAATACGTCAGGATGGGCTTTTTCAACTTCGTCCAGCAAAATAACCGAATAAGGTTTACGCCGCACCAACTCTGTTAAATAGCCACCTTCATCATAACCCACGTACCCCGGAGGCGCGCCGATTAAACGGGCAACCGAATGCTTTTCCATAAACTCGGACATATCCACTCGCACCATGGCATCTTCTGAGTCAAACAGAAAATTGGCAAGCGCCTTACAGAGCTCAGTTTTACCCACACCAGTCGGCCCCAGAAATAAAAAAGAACCATTAGGTCGATTAGGATCTGACAAACCCGCCCTTGAGCGTCTTACCGCATTTGATACAGCTGAAACCGCTTCTATCTGCCCAATAACACGGGTATGCAAATGCTCTTCTATTTTAAGTAATTTTTCCCTTTCTCCCTCGAGCATCTTGTTAACGGGAATACCGGTCCACTTGGAAACAATATGAGCAATTTCATTTTCACTGACTTTGTTTCGTAATAAAGTCATATCCTGCATTTCCACCTGGCTGGCCATATCCAGTTGTTGTTCCAGTTCAGGGATTCGACCATATTGCAGTTCAGACATTCGAGCCAGATCACCGGCTCGTTTAGCAGCATCCAGATCGATTCTAGCTCGTTCCAGTTCTGTTTTGATTGATTGGGTGCCATGTAATGCAGCTTTTTCTGCAGTCCAGATTTCGTTTAACTCCGCAAACTCTCGTTCCATAACAGTAATTTTTGCTTCCAGTTCCTGCAGTCGTAATTTAGAACTCTCATCACTTTCTTTTTTTAATGCTTCACGCTGAATTTTCAGTTGTATCAGTTTTCGTTCCAGCCGATCCATCTGCTCTGGCTTGGAGTCAATCTCCATGCGGATCAGACTGGCTGCTTCATCAATCAGGTCAATCGCTTTGTCAGGTAATTTTCTATCTGAAATATATCGATGTGATAGAGTGGCCGCAGAAACAATCGCAGGATCGGTAATATCTACCCCATGATGTACTTCATAACGCTCTTTCAGACCTCGTAAAATGGCAATGGTATCTTCAACGCTTGGTTCTTCAACCTGAACTTTCTGAAAACGTCTTTCCAGTGCAGCATCTTTTTCTACATATTTACGATACTCATCCAGGGTTGTCGCCCCCACACAATGAAGCTCTCCACGGGCTAATGCCGGTTTCAACATATTCCCCGCATCCATAGAACCTTCCGATTTGCCAGCGCCCACCATCGTATGTAATTCGTCAATAAACAGAATAACCTGACCTTCATGTTTGGACAGATCATTTAGCACTGCTTTCAATCGCTCTTCAAACTCACCTCGAAACTTGGCTCCGGCAATCAAAGCCCCCATATCAAGAGATAATACCCGTTTACCTTTTAAACCTTCTGGCACTTCGCCATTAATAATTCGTTGCGCCAGTCCTTCAACAATAGCGGTTTTTCCCACTCCTGGCTCACCAATCAATACGGGATTATTTTTTGAGCGACGTTGTAGCACCTGAATCGTTCTTCTAATCTCATCATCTCGACCAATAACAGGGTCGAGCTTACCCTGCTCTGCTCGTTCAGTCAGATCAATGGAGTATTTTTCCAGTGCCTGTCTTTGTTCTTCGGCGTTTGGGTCATCAACAGCCTGACCACCTCGCACCTTATCAATCGCTTTTTCAAGCGCTTTTTTATCGGCCCCCAGCGCTTTTAGTATTCGACCCAGCTCTCCCTTATCTTCAATCGCCGCCAGAACAAACATCTCACTGGAAATATATTGGTCTTTTCTCTGTTGTGCCAGTTTGTCACATTGATTTAACAAGCGCGCCAACTCGTTAGAAATATGTAGCTCCCCTCCCGTTCCTTCAACCTGAGGCATATGTTCTAACGCTTCTCCCAGCTGACTACGCAAACTGTGCAAATTAATACTGGTCTGACTGAGCAAATGTCGAACACTTCCACCTTCCTGGTTTAATAATGCAGTCATCAGATGCACCGGCTCGATAAACTGATGGTCTCGCCCTACCGCTAATGATTGAGCATCAGCAATAGCCAGTTGAAACCTGGAGGTAAATTTATCCATTCTCATAAGTAACCCCTGAAATATATTGAATATGGATTATATGGATTCAAACTCAGTAGGCCCGAAACAGTCGATCAAGCATACCGGTTTGCTGTTTCCTGCATTTCCAGGAAATTTGAGTCTATATTTCATTGATGGGGATAAGAAAATAGAAATCAATAAAAAAGAACGATTAATCAGTGGATTATAAAATTGATAACAACAGTCAGATCGACTCTCTGATCCCCAGAAACCATTCCGCAATAGCGACTCGAAACTCTGGTCTTAAAACATAATCTGACGAAACTTCTGGATGTTCTATCAGTTGAATTTCGCTTCTGACAATCAGAGATTTTACCATCGTACCAGGCGCCCCGACTCCGATAATACGAACCGGTAAAACAGGACACTGTGTCAACTGTGAAAGCTTAATCACACCAGGCTTAATCTGATGTCTTGGTTTTTCTGCACTATGAATTCCGCCCTGCGGAAACAACGAAACCAGCTCTCCATCTTTGATCGCTTTTAACGCACTGCGAAAAGCTTTTTCAACACGTCCTTCTCTATCAACCGGGATACAACCCGCGACACGAAACATCCAGTTTAATACCGGACGCTCATACTCTTCTCTGGCGATCATAAAGCGTATTGGACGATTGGTGGCAGTAATTAATAAAAAGGGGTCGATTGCTGAAATATGGTTAGGTGCCAGTATGACGTTATGTGTTACTGGAATGTTAATGACTCGATGTCCCTGACGGTGAAAACGACGACAATACACTCTGATCAGACCATCCAGTATATTGGCGCCCCAATGTCCCCAGTCTGCCTGATTATTTTTCTTACCCAGTAGAATCAAGGCCAGCAGTAATACGAGCATAACAACAAAAAATATCAGCATGCATCAGCTCCCTTATCTAACCAGATTAAGCTGGCCATTCTGCCAGTTTCTCCTTCTCGTCGATAAGAGTAAAACTGGTAGTCATCATGAATGCTCTGAGTGGCCTGTTGATTACTATGAATGGTTTGTTGATTGCTATGAGAAATGCGCTGGCTAAAAGAACAATGGTTTCCTCCTGATACGCTGATACCCAGTTGCTGCATGATTTGCCTGGCCAGTCCTGTCAAATCAAACTGATAACGACCTTTCTCATTTTTATCGAAATAGCCATTAAAGTCTCGATTTTTATCAATAAACGCCTGCCTGACCTCAACACCTACTTCAAAATAAGGCTGGCTAATTGAGGGACCAATCCAGGCCATTAAATCAGCATGATTATTAACATCACCCACTGCGGGATAATAACTGGCGATCGTATTTTCAACGACCCCGGATAAAAGTCCTCGCCAGCCAGCGTGGCATGCAGCAACCCAACTGCCAGCCCGATTACAAAATAGTATTGGCAGACAGTCTGCCGTCATCACACAACACACCACTCCTGGTTGCCGGGTAGCACTGGCATCAGCAGCATATTTTATTTTGCTATTATTATCGCTGACAAACGATCCTGAATCCAATGATATGCATTGATTTCCATGCACCTGATTAAGCCAGACGGGCTGTTGCGGTAAATCTAATTCCTGGCAGAGTTGCAGTCGATTTCGCTGAACGCCTGAACAATCATCACCAACATGTTGGGCCAGATTAAATGTGGCATATGAGTCTGAAAACGGTGGCGTACCACGTGTGGTTACCACCGCTTTCACCTGAGGTGGAACCGCCCAGTCAGGATATAGGTAATTCTCTGGCTCAAGCCTGCTCATCATGCTTTCTGATTGCGTCAAGCAATTCGGACATATCTTCTGGCACTTCAGACTCCCACTCCATCCATTCGCCAGTTACCGGATGGGTTAAACCTAGTAAGCGAGCATGAAGAGCCTGCCTGCGAAAATCATCCCAGACTTGAGAAAAAGACTCTCCCATGCCTTTCGGCTTTAAGTTTCGTACACAATATTGAGGGTCTCCGACAAGAGGGTGTTTTTTATGTGAAAAATGAACTCTTATCTGATGGGTCCGCCCTGTTTCCAGCTTAACCTGAACCAGGGTAAACCCTTTAAATTTCTGTCCTATTCGAAAATGAGTAATCGCCTCTTTGCCATAATCAACCACGGCCATTTTCTTGCGGTTGACCGGATGACGCCCAACAGGCAAATCAATCGTGTCACCGGCGACAAGTACACCATGAACCAATGCCAGGTATTCCCGCCTGAATGCTCGCTCTTCAAGTTGTGCGACCAGTTGATTGTGCGCCTGTGCGGTACGAGCAACCACCAGTAACCCGGTAGTATCCTTGTCCAGTCTATGCACAATACCGGCTCTGGGTAATACACTTAATTCAGGAAAATGATACAAAAGCCCATTGACCAGAGTATCCGTATAGTGCCCCGGCGCAGGGTGCACAACCAGATCGGCTGGTTTGTTAATAATAATAATACTGTCATCCTGGTAGTGAATATTTAAAGGCATTTCCGTCGCCTGCCACTCTCCCTGCTCCTGCAGAGTAGTCTCTACGGTTAAAGTTTCTTCACCCAGCAGTTTATGCCGAGGTTTGACAACTATCTGCTCATCCACTTTAACCTGTTTGTTTTTTACCCAGGCTTGCAATCGTGAGCGGGAAAGCTCTGGAAAACAGGCTGACAACACCTGATCCAGACGCTGACCGGCGTACTCTGCATCCACTTTGATAATTTCAGTAGCTGGTTGAGAACTTACGGCAGGTTTTACTTGAGTCTGCGTATCTATTTTTTCTTCGAGTGAACTTTTTGTCACTATTCAGGCCTTATTAGATCGGTTAATATGGCGAATATTAACCCCTTAAGGTAATATGTCGCGTTCTATAGCTTAGCACAATCACTTAATTGAGCTTATTTTCAGTGTCAAATTAAACACTGATCAGCAATATCTTAAAGGTATATCTTTGTCGGGTATACCTTAATGATAATGATTATGCGCTGACTTGTAGTGCTTTAAATTAACATTTAGTACTTTTGTACATTTTAACGGCTTTGAGAATCAATGAGAATAGTGAAAATCGTATCTGCGTTAATTATGCTGGCCATCATTTCAGCCTGCTCCAGTAATAGCGCGACTAACACCGAAGCAAAAAATATTAATAATGCACTCAAACTCTATGAAAAATCACAGACTTCCATGCAGTCGGGAAATTATCGAAGTGCCATTGAGTACCTGGAAAGACTGGACAGCTTATATCCTTTTGGAGCCTATTCTCATCAGGCACAGCTTAATTTAATCTATTCCTACTATAAAATCAGCAACTATGAACAGGGCATCGCCTCTGCAGACCGCTTTATTCGCCAGAATCCACGCCACAAAGACTTGGATTATGCTTATTATATGAAAGGTTTGATCAACTTTTCTGCAGATACCGGTATCGGTAAAGATTTGTTCTCTGCGCCTTTATCTGAAAGAGATGCCAGCACAGCAAGACAGTCTTTTGAGGACTTTGGCGAACTAATCCGCCTGTTTCCGGCCAGCCAGTACGCACGTGATGCACAACAACGAATGATTTATTTACGTAACCGTCTTGCAGAATATGAACTACATGTTGCCAATTATTACATGAAACGAGAAGCTTATCAGGCAGCTGCAGCAAGAGCTCGTTATGTGGTTGATCATTACCCCAGAACGCCTTCAGTGCCTTATGCGCTTAATCTGATGGTTATCGCTTATAACTTACTGGATTTATCAGAACTGGCAGAAAACTCACGTAAAGTTCTACTATTAAATTATCCTGGATTTAAAAAATAACCCTGAGTTCGGGCTCAATGGAAGCTTGCAATCAATCGGACCAGGTATTTATTAAAATCAGAGCCTTGAAAAATTCAGGCTCTGTGATATAAATTAACCCTGCTTTACTGAGTAAAACCTGATAATGCCCAGGCAAATAACGCCCCTGAAAAAGCATTATTTACTTTTCTCAGACAGCACTTTCGTTTTCTTCACCAGTTCTAATTCTGATTATTTTTTCTATGGTGGTGACAAAAATCTTGCCATCCCCTATTTTGCCGGTTCTGGCCACTTCCATAATGGTTTCAACACATAAATCCAGTTGCTCATCGGGGATAATAATCTCGATTTTAGTTTTAGGTAAAAAATCGACCATATACTCCGCACCACGATAAAGCTCAGTATGTCCTTTCTGGCGACCAAAACCTTTAACTTCAGTAACCGTCATACCGGTTATACCGGCATCATTTAAGGCTTCGCGAACATCATCCAGCTTAAAGGGTTTTATAATTGCTTCTATTTTCTTCATCATCAAACCTGGCTTGTAAAAATTATATCGTCAGCACAAAACACCTTCACCACGTCTATTTGCAAACGCAGGAATAAATACTTTTAACTAACCGTTATTCCACATCACTCATTATTATCCAATTAGAGAGTAGTGTCCAATACGTATAAGTTTGAGTAACAAGAGTATATACTCTGGTTACTCAATATTATTAACAACCTATCCATTAATAACGAGACCATAACGTGAAAACCGCTAAAGAAATTGTTCTTGAGATGAAAGTAATCCCTCAAATTAATCCAGAACAAGAAATCAGACGCAGAGTGACTTTTATAAAAGAGACCTTACAAAACTCAGGACTCAATCACCTCATTCTGGGAATTAGTGGTGGAATTGACTCAACAACCCTGGGTAAACTGGCCCAGATGGCGGTCAATGAACTCAATCAATCAGCCGCAGCTGTAGAACAAGATCTTTTTAAGTTTGTTGCTGTCAGACTCCCCTATGGTGTACAGCAAGACGAAGAAGATGCGCAGCAGGCTCTGGCGTTCATCCAGCCGTCAATCTCGCTCAGTGTAAATATCAAACCAGGTGCTGATGCAATTCACAATGAAGCGGAGTTAACACTTCAAAATGCAGGTATTTTAACAACTTGTAAAAACAAACTGGACTTTACCAAAGGTAACGCTAAGGCTCGCAGTCGAATGATTGCTCAATATGAGATTGCCGGTTTACTTGACGGGTTGGTACTTGGCACCGACCATTCTGCAGAGAATATTACCGGATTTTACACTAAGTGGGGAGACGGAGCCTGCGATCTGGCCCCTTTGTTCGGGTTAAACAAACGTCAGGTTCGGCAAATAGCCAGCCATCTGGGCGCGCCAGAGCTATTAGTGAATAAAGCACCCACAGCCGATCTGGAATGCCTGGAACCAGGCAAAACGGACGAATCTGCGCTAGGATTAAGTTACGATGAAATTGATGATTTTCTAGAAGGAAACCCTGTTAACAAAGAGGCTCACGACAAATTAATCAATATTTTTAATAAAACAGAACATAAAC
>JADGFG010000152.1 GCA_016743995.1 Kangiellaceae bacterium
GTATTGGTATGGACCAACAGGAAATCAGTAAATTATTCGAGGCATTTTCTCAAGTTGATATGACTACTAGTAGAAAGTACGGTGGATCCGGTCTTGGGCTGGCTATTAGCAAACAACTCATTGAAAAAATGTCAGGTGAAATCCAGGTTAAAAGCCGTAAACGGCAAGGTAGTTGTTTTTCGTTCACCGCATCTTTTGGTGTCGCTTCGCCTGATTTTCGAAGAGTACATGATACGATTATTGAACTTAAAGGTGCAAGAGTTCTTGTCGTGGATGATAATGAAACGGTCAGGTTTACCCTTTCAGAGATGTTGAAGTCTCTGGATTTTGTTGTAGACACCTGCGAATCCGGAGAGTGCGCATTGGAAAAGCTGGAAGACGCATGTCGATTACTTAACCCGTTTGAATTGGTTTTTATGGACTGGAAAATGCCAGGAATGGATGGGCTCGAAACCTCTCAGAAAATTAAAACATCTGATTTGTTGTCACCTGTTCCGATGGTTATCATGTTTTCTGCTTATGAAGGTCAGGGTCTGGTAAAAAAGGCGAAAAATATCGGGCTGGAAGGGTTTATTATCAAGCCGATCACTTATAGCACGCTTTCTGATGTTATCGTTAGTGTTTGCGGAGATAGAAGATATTTAGTAAAGCCTGGTATGGCACGGATAAAGCAGAATACGAAGTTACCTGCGTTAACTGAAATTGCAGGTGCAAGAATATTGGTGGTTGATGATAATGTTATTAACCAGCTCATTACCAGAGAGTTATTGTTGAAGTCGGGGTTACAGGTAGATGTTGCGATTAGCGGGGTCGAAGCCATCAATAAAGTGATTGTGCCAGAGTGGTTAAAAGGGCAGTCACAATATGATGCGATATTGATGGATATACAGATGCCGGAAATGAACGGTTATGACGCTACTTTAAAAATACGGGGGTGGGAAAGAAACAGGTTAAAGTTGAAAGAGGATGAACAAATACCGATTATTGCCATGACGGCCAATGCGTTAGTGGGTGATAAAGAAAAAAGCCTTGCTGTAGGTATGAATGATCACATTACCAAACCAATTAACAAAAAACAGCTATTTAACGCTCTGTTATACTGGATTTATCATGTACACAGCGATTCTGAAAAAGTGGCCGCTGAAAAAAATATCTAGCGCTTTAAGTGCCTGTCGGTAAGAAAAATATTTTTGAACCGGTTATCAATTTAGCAATCCAACCATTTTTAGTTTGATTATAATGATGATAATATCCTGATATTATCTTTTCAGGAGTAATTCATGAAACTAATTATCACACTTATTTCAATGACCATAATAACATTATTGTTTTTAGCTTTGAATTTTCATGTTATTGAGTTTGAACAAGAGTATAAGTTTTTGAGAAAAACAAAAATGACCTTTGAAGACACTTACGTTGACGCAAGGGGACTAAATAAGTTTAATCTCCTTCGTAAACCTGCTCTGGTTGAAGCTGGGATGCAACATCTTTTAAATCAATACCAGAAATAGAAAAATCTATACTGGGGCTGTATCTTTAATAAAAAAGGTTTGTTGGGCATGTGTTGAAGCTGGCCTGGTGAAAAGGAATGAAAATACAGTTTAAAAAAATAGAAATTAACACTATAATAATGTGATCTTTTTTTAAGTAACCAGAGAGCCCTGATTTGTCCCGGGCCCATCTTATAGAACAGGAAAACAAAATGGAAATTTCTCAAGCGTCGATTGAAAACCTGATACATAGCTACATAATCCCCTATGGGCTTAACCTGCTTTTTGGAATAGTCATATTTTTTATCGGGCGGCTTATTGTTTCAACGTTAGTTAAACTGGTTTCCCGGTTGCTGACAAGGGCTAAACTGGACGAAATTCTGGTTGAGTTTGTCCTTGGAATCATAAGCAGTGTATTAATGCTATTTGTGATTATAGCTGCTGTTGGGCAGTTAGGTGTTGATACCACTTCTCTGGTAGCGTTAATTGGTGCTGCCGGACTTGCCATTGGCTTATCATTACAGAGTTCTTTACAGAATTTTGCCTCAGGTGTCATGTTAATCGTTTTCAGACCTTTTACTTCTGGTGATTTTGTTGAAGTTGCGGGAATATCCGGGGTTGTAGAGAAAATAACCATATTCTCTACTCAACTCCGTACAGGTGATAATAAGGCGCTGATAGTTCCTAATGGAAAGATATATGGCGATGTTATTACTAACTTTTCAGCTAAACCTACTCGCCGTGTTGATATGGTTTTTGGTATTGGATATGACGATGATATTAAAAAAGCAAAATTACTTATTCAGAAAGTGCTTGATGAAGATCCGCGTATTTTGAAGGAGCCTGCGTCTTTAGTCGCGGTATCTGAACTTGCTGATTCATCAGTTAATTTTGCCGTAAGACCATGGGTTAACTCAGCAGATTACTGGGGCGTTTATTTTGATACACATGAGAAAATCAAACTACTTTTTGATGCAGAAAACATTTCTATACCTTACCCACAAATGGATGTTCATTTAAATAAAACTGACGCGTAAAAGTTTTAGTCTATGAAAGGCAGGTCAGGTAAATGATCTGCTCTGCCTTTTTTGTTTTTGCTCTTCTCGCGTTTTTCACCATTTCTCACCGGGTTCTTACATCGTTTACATTGCGGCCCTAAAGATGTATTATGAATGCATCTTTATGGCCGGTTTATACCCAAACTCCCTGGAAAAGCAGGTTTCAGGGAGTTTGGGTATATGTTGTTATTAATAGAGTGGTATTTCATTTATGCAGATTACACGCTACACAGATTACTCTTTACGCATTTTGATGTACCTTGCTAATAAGGGAGATACTTTGTCGACGATAAAGGAGATAGCACAGAGCTATCAGATCTCTCGGAATCATTTGATGAAAATAGTGCAGCAGTTAGGTAATAAGGGCTATCTTGTTACGATTCGAGGCAAAAATGGCGGACTAAAACTAAATGCTTCGCCAGGAGATATCAATGTGGGTCGACTGGTTCGTGACATTGAGCAAGATTTAACACTGGTAGAGTGTATGGGCAGTAGCAACACTTGTGTGATTACCCCCGTTTGTCAGCTCAAGGCTGTATTTTCAGAGGCGTTGCAAGCTTTTTTGAGTAAGCTGGATGAGTATACTCTGGCAGATTTAGTTGCATTAAAACACCGAGCGGCATTTATTCAGCTGCTTGATCCAGGTTAATAAATCAACGGATGAATAGCGTATCCTTCATCCTCTGAGTACTAATTTAAACAATCTATTTATCTCGTATTTTTAGCGAACTAATTTTTTCAGGTTATATTTTATCATGCAGCCAATTCAACCAAATCCATCTGAGCAGCATCATGCTTTTTTACCATTGTTGGGATTAGCATTTCGACCTTTTTTCTTAATGGGAGCGCTATTTAGTATTTTCGCCGTATTTCTGTGGGTTGCTATTTTTTCTGGCTGGGTTGACTGGACTCTCTATGGAGGCGGGGTCTGGTGGCATTCTCACGAAATGCTATTTGGGTTTGTTTCAGCGATTATTACTGGCTTTCTATTAACTGCAGTGCAGAACTGGTCAGGGATACCCGGATTAAATAATTGGCCGTTATTTTCACTGGTGAGTCTCTGGTTGATTGGCAGAATATTATTAGTGGCCAATATTAATATTAATGACTGGATTATTGTGGTGTTAGATGTTTCTTTTTTGCCAGTTGCCGCTGCATTTCTGGCTATACCAATATTAAGAAAAAAACTCTATCGAAATTTATTTTTTGTACCCCTCTTAATGATGATGGCTGCTGCAAATTTTTGTATGCATTGGGGCAAATTATATGAAGATTATTCTCTGGTCAATTATGGCGCACACCTTATGGTGATATTGACGACTTTCTTAATGTGTATGATGGGGGGGAGAGTGATCCCCATGTTTACCGCTAACGGTACTCAAACCCCAAGAGTTGAGAGTCTGGCATGGCTTGAACGACTTTCAGTTTTGTCAGTTATTATCGTATTAATGGCTTTCGTTTTAAAACCATTTATTTCTGACCGTATTATTGCTGTGGCCACGTTTATTGCAGCGGTTATTCATTTTACGCGGTTAATTCGCTGGCGCTTCTGGGTTACGATTAAAACCCCGTTAGTCTGGTCTCTTCATATCAGTTATTTTTGTATTGCATTGGGGATGCTTTTTCTAAGTGTTCATTACTGGTTTCATCAGATTTCATTGTCAAGTGCATTACATGTCATTACCGTTGGTGCTATCGGCTTGATGATACTATCTATGATCTCACGTGTTTCACTGGGGCATACGGGTAGAAATATTGTTGTTGGAAAGTTGATGGCAATTGCTTTTATGTCTTTAATTATTGCGTTGATATTCAGGGTTATTGTTCCTTTGTTTTCCAGTGATTATTTATTTACATTGTTAGCTTCTGCATTGTTCTGGGGAGTGGGCTACGGTTTATTTGTGTTCAGGTATTTTACTGTTTTAACCCGGCCACGGGTAGATGGAAGGCCGGGTTGATTTTCTTCTGTGGGGTTGGTTCTGTTTTTAATATTTTCGACTTGACCCCATCATTTCAGACGCTTCCATCACGATCATCAGTGCCCCCGGATCAATATTCAGAACAAGATTCCTTAGTTGTGGGATTCGCCGCGCACCGACAACAACAAATAGCAGGTTTTTATCGTGCTCGGTTGTCAGGTTCTGTCCTGAAAGAATGGTGCCATCTCTTTCCAGTTCTTCACTAATTGATTGACCCAGTTGCTCAGATTGTTGTGAAACGATGTGAACAATTTTTTCAGAAACGGCGCCGGTTAATATTTTATCCATTATCTGAGTAGAAGCATAAATGCTGAGCATGCTCCAGAGTGCTCTTTCCATGTCCGCAAAAATAAAACCAATTGTGATAACCACCGTAATATCCAGTACAAATAGAACTTGTGCGGGCTTTACATGCCAGGTGTCGGATACAATTTTTGCAACAATTGAGGTGCCTCCGGCCGAAGCATTGCCTCGTAAGACAAGTCCTACTCCTGCACCAACACAAGTACCACCATAAATGGTGCTGAGTAATGTGCTATCTATTTCTGGAAAACTGAAATGTACTTTAAGCAAGTCAACCAATAGTGATGAAATAAGAATGGAGTAGACACTGCGTAATACAAATTTAAAATCGATAAATTTGAAAGCAATTAGCAATAGCGGGGTGTTTATCATTAACATGGCGATACCGGTGGGAATGGATGTTAGAAAATGAACAACCATTGCCATACCAGGCGTGCCGCCTGTTGCTATTTTGGCTGGTAGTAAAAAGAATGCAACGCCACAGGCGAGAATGCTAGCCCCGGGAGTTATGAGTAAAATATTTTTTAGTTCATCTATTAGCCAGTGTTTGCTGTTTTGTTGATTATTCATATTGAAGTTACCGCTATTGAATTGACGAGTTAAGGATAGCTTATTATCAGGTTGTTGACCTGGCTACTAGTATTAATTGTCGCTGTTCAGAGGAGAAGGCTTACCGGTGAGGTATGAGTCATTTGGTGAGAAGAAAAGGCTGCTGGGATGAAAGTATGTTAATCAATGGCCTGGTTGAGAGCTAAATTAATGGTACTGAAAATGCGCAAAATAACTGAATGATAAAACAGTTATTTTGCGCGTAATTTTTTTTAGTTTTTCACATATTTCGGGTTTAACGGTGTAAGCATTGGGCCGAGGTTGGCTGGTACCTGGTTGCCTAGCGCACCCCAGATATATCCTGTCAAAGTGGGCGTGTTATTGGCTGAGCATAAACCTCTATTTTGTATGCCTGCGCCATTGCAGAGATCTCGTTTAATTTTTTCTTCATTAGCCCATGGCCATAATGCGTCACTTTGCTCTGAGTTAAATCCTGTTTCTCCATAAAAACTACCTGCCTTACCCATCTTGTTCATAATATTAGCACCAGCCTGGTTAGAGTTTTCACCGGCAGTTTCTAATTGTCCGTTATCTATTCGTAACAGATAGTCCAGTCCATTGATTTCAGGGTCAATATTTTTGTCGCCTGTGCCACTGCAGGAGTTGCCACCATAGCAAACATTGTAGGATTCGTTGACGGAGCTGGAAGCGTAAAAGTTACCATTGTAGTTGGTGAGAATTGAGTTTTTGATATTAACGTCGCCACCATTATTCCAGTTGGCAACTGCATTGTCATAAATGTTAACCAGAGTCAGGTTGTTCATGGTTAATCCCAGTCCGGCAGATACGCCGCCGCCCTGAGCAATGAAGCCGCTTGCATTTTCTGGTTTCCATGCAACGGAATGTTCCAGTGTGATATTAGTTCGGTTTGAAGGGCCATCATACATAAAGGATGTTCCAATATTATTCATGGCAATTGAACCGACTGTTCTGACGTTGGCTGAAGCATAAGGAGAGCTGCTCGACAAAGGGTAATAAAAAGCAGAAGTCCAGGATTCAGGCTGACCATTGTAAATTGCTGTTGTCATTCCATCCAGGACAATAACATTTTGCAGTTCTACATTTGGTGAATTGTAGATACTGACGCCCGCTTCGGGTGTACTACCGTAACCTGCACCTGGTTGTGACTGGTTGAGTGCCCAGCCTCCATCAGGCCTGATGACAACTCGGCGAATAACGATATCGCGAGATTGGTAAACCAATAATTTATACCGGCCACCCAACCCATAAACAGAAGAGTCTTCTAGCAATATATGATGAGTATCGAGGTGGTTGTTGGTGCCAAAAACTAGGTTGGCGGTGTTACCGTCAACGGGGCCACCTTCAAATGCACTCCGGGTTAGCTTTATATGATGACCCTGTATACTTTTTTCGTAATTACCGGTAAATTTAATGCCATCAACCTGAATGTATTGTTCGTTGTGTGCAATAGAAAATGGTCGACTGATTGTTACTTTGCTTTCAGTGTTATTGATGTTCTCTGCTCTGATAGTCGTATAGTTACTGCTGCTACCAGATGGGATTGAATTCATATTGTCATTTGAGCTACTGTATATTCCGTCACCAATTAATAAAGTATCGCCACCAGACATTTTTGAAATGGCGTATCCGATTGTGTGACATCTATTCTGAGAGTCCTGGCAGTTACTATTATCATTTCCATCCGGGGCTACATACAGGTTTGCGGCCTGAGCAGAAAGTGAAAAAATGCCCGATAAGATAAGTGATAGCGTAGTTTGTGTTTTCATCATAATTTCCAGCATGTTAGTTTTGAGGTGGGAATAAATTCCCCGGCTAATATTTAAAAACCAAAAGCAAATAAATGTATTTTCAGGAGGAGTTGTTATTCGACAAATATTTCAAGCTTTTCAGAAAGAGCAGACTCAGGTCTGTCGCCAATGGCTGCCACTGCAACATAGACTGTGTTGCAAGTCGTTAAATTTAAATTTGCAGGGTCCAGTGATATTGAGTTTGCATTGCCTTGCTGTGTGAAACTACCGATTGCAGAATCTTTATCAAAAGTGGCAGAGGTACTGTAATACACTTTATAACCAGTTAAGTCTGTTGAGCCGTCAAAATCCCATGAAACAGTATATTGACTGGCACTGCTCTGGTTAGCCTTTACTGCACAGTTATCCCCATCAACAGTAATATTAAGTGTCGTATCTGATGAGCTACCATCAGAGCTAAGTGCGATAGCCGTGATTGAATGACTGGCGTTATTACTGCTTTCTAAAAGTTCTCCGTTGGCAACACTGATTTCACCAGTATTGGTATCAATAGAAAACCTTCCACCAGCGTTATCAGAAAGACTGAAACTGATAGTATCTCCTGCATCAGTTGCTGAAAGTGTGATGCCTGTTGAAGATCCTGTGGTGGCGTACTCAGTGACTTTGTTGCTGGTCGCGTTAATGTCAAGTACTGCACTAATGGGGTTGTTGGTGTTAGATTGTGTATTTTCGTTATTTTGATTGTTCTGGTTTGTCTGGGTGTTCTGGTTTGTTTGAGAGTTTTGAGTCGTTTCATTATTTGTAACAACCTGAACAGGTTTGTTAGATGTACTTTCTGTGCTTTCAGAGTCGCCTCCGCCACAAGCAACAAGCACTGAAAATAAAGGCAACGAAATTGCTTTTTTGAAGAAATGTTTCTTTCCGATATTAAGATTATATATATTTAACATTGTCTATTACCGCTTTAATAAATAGATGAAAAGAAATATTATTTTTAAATTATTTACAGATAAGGTTATCGGTCGATTTTGGATTACTTAACAATATGGATTGCAAAATGTGAACTAGTCGACATAGTTGCTGGTTTGCAATTTTATCTATTTTGAACCGTTGATTATTAAATGGTGTCTGCTTATTTCTTTTTTATCTGGATGCTTTCGGTAATGATGAAAGGAGGGAAGTTCTTATTTAATCAAAACAAAGAGTTAGTTTTTTGTTTTAGCTTCCTTGTGTAATTGATGATTGCGGTATTACTGACTAATTAAAAAATTTTAGAGAAGGGAATCTGGGGCTATACGGTAAATTTCTCGTATAGATGAGTCATGGAATTAAAAATCAGTTTTTTATCCATTTTGGGTTTGCTGGAACTTGCATGGGCCGTAAGTCACTGGGTACTGCATTGCCTAATGCGCCCCAGATATACTCAGTGATTGTTGGTGAATTATTCGCTGTGCAAATGCCCCTGTTTTGAATGCCGGCTGCATTACATAAATCATTTTTAATTTTCCCTTCATTCATCCATGGCCATAATGCGGTATTTTGTTCTATGTTAAAGCCAGAGTCTCCATGTTGGGAGCCTGTTTTTCCTGTCTGGTTGATAATATTAGCGCCAGCCTGTGAACCATTTTCTCCACTGGTCTGCAGTTGTCCGCTATCAATGCGTAGCAGATACATCAAACCATTGAGTTCCGGGTCAATATTTTTGTCTCCAGCCCCCTTGCAGGTATTGCCGCCAAAGCAGACATTATAAGATTCATATAATGTTCTTGATGCATAAAAGTTACCCGAATAGTTGGTGATGATTGAGTTTTTAACGCGTACATCACCATTGTTGTTCCAGTTAGCAATGCCATTATCATAAATATTAACCAGTGTGAGATTAGTCATGGTTAACCCAAGACCAGCTGAAACCCCACCACCTTCCGCAATAAAGCCAGTTGCATTGGCCGGCTTCCAGGCAGCGCTATGCTCCAGAGTAATGTTGGTTCTATTGGCGGGACCATCGTACATAAATGAGGTGCCAATATTATTAAATGCAATTGAGCCGACTGTTCTGACATTAGCTGAGGCGTAGGGTGAGTCACCTGATAAAGGATAGTAAAATGCGGAAGTCCATGACTCGGGAGCACCGTTATAGATTGCGGTTGTCATTCCGTCCAGTACGATCACGTTCTGGATTTCTACATCAGGAGAGTTATAAATGCTGATACCTGCTTCTGGAGTACTGCCGTAGCCAGCACCGGGTTGTGACTGATTGAGGGCCCAGCCTCCGTCGGGCCTGATAACAACTCGCCGAATGACAACATTACGAGTTTGATAAACCAGTAGTTTATACCGACCACCCAGCCCATAAACAGAGGAGTCCTCTAATAAAATATGATGGGTGTCCAGGTGATCATTGGTGCCAAAGACCAGGTTTGCCGTATTACCGTCAACTGGGCCGCCTTCGAATGCGCTTCGAGTGAGTTTTATATGATGCCCCTGAATGCTCTTTTCAAAATGACCAGTAAACTTTAATCCATCGATTTGTATATATTTTTCGTTTCTATAAATGCTCAGCTGCTGATTGATGGTCACTTTGCTTTCTGCATCATTAATATTTTCTGCTCTGATCGTTGTATAGTTGCCAGCACTACCTGAGGGCATTCCCGTGACTGCGTCATTGGCGTTTGAGTAGGAGCCGTCACCGATGAGTAGAGTGTCTCCTGCTGCCATTTTTGAGATGGCATAACCGATGGTGCGACAGCGGTTCAGGGTATCCTGACAATTTGAATTATCCGCTCCATTTGTCGAGACATAAAAATTGGTGGCCTGAGTGGGGAAAATGAAGAATAAAATAGAAAAGAAAAGCAATAAAATTGATAGTATCGAATTTTTCATCGTTATAGCCACTACGTCGTTTTAAAAATAAAAGAGGTGAAAACAAGTTAACGGGTAAACACAGATCTATTATCCAGTTTTATGGATAAAAATTAACCGATATATCTCATCGGTGGATATTTCTTCTAAGGCGAGCAGGGGTTATACGGTTCCTGAATAACGAGCGATGCTTTAATTTTTAAGTGTTAATCACTAAAAGGCGGGATGAATGAGTTATACCCAGACTCCCTGGAAATACATAGCGTGATGCTTTGAAAATAAAAAGAATTTATTCAATAAATATGGCCAGCTTATCTGATAACGCTGATTCTGGCCTGTCACCTACCGCTGCGATTGCAACATAGACCATTGTGCAGGTTTTTAAATTATGTTTTCCAGGAATAAATGAAATAGAATTGGAACTACCTGGTTGTGAGAAGCTTCCGGTTGCGGAGTCTTTGTCGAAGTTGATTGAGTTACTGTAATATATTTTGTAGCCTTTTAGATCATTAGCAGAGTTGAAGTCCCACGAAATGGTGTACTGACTATTACTAACCTGGTCTGGCTTTACACCACAGTTGTCACCTTCAACAGAAATACTAAGGCTGGCAAAAGAAGATGAACCATCAGTGCTGCTGGCAACTGCTTCAACGGTGTGTACCGCACTTTTTCCGGCTTCAAGTAGCTCTCCGTTGGCAACAGAAATCACGCCTGTATGTTGATCAACTAGAAACCTGCCTCCAGCATCATCAGAAAGGCTGTAAGTCACGGTATCTTCAGCGTCTGTTGCCGACAGTGTAATTCCTGTTAATACGCCTTTGTTGGCATATTCAGTCACTTTATTGGTGGTTGAATTGATGTCCTTAAGTAAGCTAATTGGAGTATTTGTTTCCGGAGGCGGAGTCGGAGTCGGAGTCGGAGTCGGAGTCGGAGTCGGAGTCGGAGTCGGAGTCGGAGTCGGAGTCGGAGTCGGAGTCGGAGACGGAGTCGGAGTCGGAGTCGGAGTCGGAGTCGGAGTCG
>JADGFG010000320.1 GCA_016743995.1 Kangiellaceae bacterium
TTCGTTTGACAGTATTTCAACCATTGCCAGTGGGCAGCTGGTTGAGCTGGAGTCGCTGGTTGAAGTTGACCCGGCCATCTTTACTGATTTACGAAATTACAGTCACGATGAACAGGCAGTCAGAATGCCACGTGATCAGTTGTATGAAGATGAGCTGGAAGATGAAATTGCAGCGGCGGGGTATTAAGCATAATTATCGATAAATGATGCTTGTTATCATTACCGATAGCAAACTTACCAATACACCCAAACTTGCCCTTCTGGTGCTCAGCGCTTAAGCTTGTATCGCGCTGCAGCGCTTGAAAAGGGCGAGCCATTCCCTTCGAGTTGCACCTTGTTCAAACTTAAACGCTGAACACTGAAACCGGAAACCGGAAACCTGCATTTCCAATGAATTTGGGTATCTATCCTGAAAAAAATAATTAACTTGAAGTATTGGTAAGACCTGTAGAAACTCTAATTTCAGTTAAAACAGGCTAAACACCTGTTATTGTTTTATTTAATTGATATTTTTTAGAATATTATCTATCTTTTATCTGTTGCTAAGGTATAAATATTTTAATTGATAATTCATTTATGTACTTGATTTAGGGGCATGATTGGTTGTTAATAGATGAAATAATTATCTATCTTTAAGCATATAAGGACGGTGATTAACGAAGTCAGATTGGCTGACCTTTATGAAATTACTTGCTCTGACTTACCTCTTTAATAATGCTGCAACGTAGCGATATTGAAGGTTTGTATAGTGATAATTTGTCAGGTAATATATGTGTTAATAACTGTTGATTATAAAAAAACAACTTGGAATGTACGATATGTCGGAAGATAATTCAGAAAATAAATCGGCTGAGCAGGGCCGTGTGGGTTTTAGTATCCTGTATCAGATTTTATTAACCATGTGTTTAATCACGCTTATTCCTCTGGGTGGTTTATGGTTCATCAGTATTGATAAAGCAAGAGAAGACTGGACAGATCATATTTTTCAGAATCTGGTACGTAATACAGAATCATTGACTCGCAGTGTAGATGACTGGGCCTCAATGAATATGCATTTTCTGGAGCAAAATGCACGAACCCCTGCTATTGCTAGCATGGATAGTGAACGCCAACTTCCAGTTCTTAAATCGATGGCAGGAAGTTATGAATGGGTATATCTGGCATTTACATTTTTACCTAATGGTGAGAACATTGCGAGAAGTAAAGGAAAGCCCCGAAAAAACTACAGTGATCGTCAGTATTTTAAGCAAGCGCTTAGTGGCAAGCAATTAGGGCAACAACTTTTAATTGGTAATACTTCTGGTAAGCCTTCTCTTATTCTGGCTAAACCAGTGAGAGATGGAAGTCAGGTTCTGGGCGTTATTGCAATTGGAATGACTCTGGACGCGTTGTCTAAAACAATTACTAAAACAAAAATTGGTCGAACCGGTTATGCTATTTTACTTGATGACAAAAATCGATTAATAGCTCACGGTCAGGGTAAGGTCACTTCCGAACTTCAGGATTATGGTTTTCACCCATCGTTGGCCAGTCGTGGTAATATAGAAAAAGATTCATTTGTATTTAATGAATATGGTAAACAGATTGTAGCTTATACTCAAAAAACTCGACAAGGATGGACGCTGATTGTTCAACAGGATTATGACGAAGCGTATAGTGCGGCTAATATAGCCCAGGAAAATGCAATGATCATTCTTGTGTTAACCTTTGTGACTGTATTGATTATTGCTATATTACTTGCTCGCCGTTTGAGTACGCCAATACGTCGTTTAACATCGATTGCAGCTGAGATAAGTCGTGGTAAACTGGGAGCCGAAATAAGAGAAACCGAACGTAATGACGAAATTGGTGCTCTTGCTCGAGCTATTGAACGAATGGGAGTTAGTCTCCAGATGGCACTACAAAGATTGCGTAAGAAGTAAACAACTATGACACAAGAGCTTGTACAATTTTCAAAAATCGTCGATGAAATTCAACGGTTATGTGACCGGAAAACGACAGGTAGTTTATTCATAACTACCTCGTCTAACCGTTCTGCACAGATGATGTTCGATAGTGGTAGAATTGTTTACATTTATTGTAGCAATAAGCGGGGAAGCGATGCTGTTCAGATGATGTCATCAATTGATTCTGGAAAGTTCAGGTTTCAGGAAGGACCTGTACCGGCACAGAGTGAAAACTTGCCTCCTACTAGCGAAATTTTAAAGACACTGATTGGATTTGCTCAGGGAGCAAAAGCTGATTCGGCTCCGGCTGATTCTACTGACTCTGGTAAGCCATCGGTTGCACCTGTGGAATCTCTAACAGCGAAGCAGAAGTCAGTACTTGAAGACTGTTTAGCTGAATATATTGGTCCTATGGCATCGATTATCTGTGAAGACCATTTTGAAACGGCACATAGTGTCGAGTCGGCAATGCAGGCTTTACAGGCTGAAATAC
>JADGFG010000321.1 GCA_016743995.1 Kangiellaceae bacterium
ATATTCGAGATTGATTATTTAACCAGAAGTCACATACATCAGCTTTGCCGCTGATATGCCCTGAAGGCAACGAACTTTTATCCTTTTTGCTTTTTCTCGGATTTTATTGATGGGACCCACAACGCGACAATAGTGTTTGCCGTAATGTTCAATGTGTTTTAACCAGTGGCCCTGCTGAAGATTAAGCCTTTCAAGTACGGAGGTGACATGAGGAGGGATACTGGCTTTGGCGGGATGAATAATGGTTTTACCGGTCCATTCGACCAGCTCTATGTATTCTTTCAGGTTAATGGGCAAAGAATGTGCTCTGACTTTGCCTGCGACTGAATCTACAGCCTGCTTTAGTTCTGTTTCTGTATTATCAGTCTGAATTTCATTTATTCGTTGTTTGATGGATGTGTTGTCTGATTCATCAAGCTTTTCTGTGATTCTGGCTCTTACCGGATTTAAATCAACATAAGCCATGCAGGAAAAAACTGCGGCTTCGTCGAGTAGCGCCTGAGATGAGTATCGACCTTCCCAGAAGCGTCCAGTACAGTTTTCTTCACCATTACTTAATTTGGCAAGGGGCTCATTTAAACGTCTCATATACCAGGATAAATCACCCAGTCTTTCTCGGTATGTTGCTAATCTGTCAGGGTCATGAATAATGGCCTGTTTCTTCATTTCCCTTTGAGTTGCATATTCAGGCTTATCCAGTCGACTGGGATATACCTGTAGCCAGCGTTCGGCCACTTCTTCATCAGGCCACCGCTGCGGGGCTCTGGGGTCAACATAAAGTACAATATGATAGTGGTTATCCATTACCGCATAAGCAAAGATTTCAACCGCGAAAACATCACACAATGATTTCATTCGGTTTTCCAGCCATGTTTTTCGATGACTACAATCATAACCAGTAAGTTTATCAATACCGCATAGAAATGCTCTTCTCACGCAGCGATTGGTACAATGATAAAACCCTGGCATTTCCATATCAACAATATTCTTTCGTGCTATAGCCATTACTATCTTCCCTGATGTTTTTCACTTAGTCTGCCAATTTTCAGCAACATTATCAACAGAGATTGACTCGTTGGTTTGTGCGAACTTTTCCATGGGCAGAGTGTCTATTAAAGGTTTGCAATTTTCAGCAACATTATCAACAGAGATACGCTCATTGGTTTGTGCGAGTTTTTCCATGGTCTGACTGTCTGATATTGGTTTCAGCTGCCTCAAAATAGAGGGTAGAGCAAACGCTACTGAACAATTTTGTCAGCACATAAGACTAAACACCACTGCTCCTACGCTTTTTAAGTTTCATGTTTTTAGCTGCGGCAGGGGTAACTATAGGCGAATCAGGATCACTCTTAGCTCTTTTTTCTGCCTCTAAATCACTCATTGCCCGAACTTTACTAACATTGAATTCAGGTACATTTTTTGTGCCTTTAATATGGTTTTCTCTACACATTTTACTCATTTGTTTTATGCCTCTTCCTTATTTTTACTTTTTTAAGTTGCTCGTCAGAAAAGGGTAATGAATCTGGGTCACTTTTCGCCCTTTTCTCAATTTCCTCGTCACTCATTTTATCAGCTTTAGTAAAATCTATATCACTATTATCAATTGGTTTATCTTTAGAATGTTCCTGTCTGGTTATTTTACCCATGACTAATACCCTCCACGGTATATTTCTCTTTCACTTTTGGTTGCTTTTCTAACAGATATGAGTCGAGTAACGTTCCCCTTTCTCATTGTATACACGACGTATAGTAACTTAGTTCGATTGTCAAACCCGATAAGAACAGTCCGCTCTTCGCCGTAATCGTATCTATCGTCTTCGAATTCAATTGCATTTTGGTCATCAAAAGCAGACATTCCTGCTTTTAGTGGCATATTGTGTTTTTGCTTATTTATCCTGTCTTTATCTTCATCCCATTCAAATAACATCTATCATTTTCTCCTTTGTATAATGAAGCCACAAGTAATTCAGAATGCTAATTCATTGCAGCAAATACAGTTAATATGTTCGCCCGAAACACATACCACAGTTTAACTTTCCTCAGAATCAAAGAAAAGCTGGGAAAAATAGGGACAACCATAACCCTATTATATCAGACGACGGTTTACATGATCTGTATTGATAGTACTTCAGGCATATTTAGTGAGCCAGAGAGTTGGAATTATTGAGTTGACTGTCTGATGAAGAATTGGTATCAGACGACAATTTACATACCTGTTTTAATAAACTTCAGGCATATTTAAGCAGGCAGTCCAGCCAAAAAATAAAACCAACGACTTAAAGAACACCAACATATCTCAAAAAGCAATTACGCAAAGAGTAGACTGTCCAATCTTTGTGCTTCTTCATCAGGCCACCGCTGCGGGGCTCTGGGGTCAACATAAAGTACAATATGATAGTGGTTATCCATTACCGCATAAGCAAAGATTTCAACCGCGA